>JAUPLZ010000152.1 GCA_030836705.1 Campylobacterota bacterium | reverse complement strand
AGTAGAACACTTATGCCAAAGCAGTTTGTAAAGCTATTTGATGATAAGTCGCTTTTTCAACTTACGGTTGATAGAAATAGTAAAGTTTGTGATAAAAAATTTATAGTTTCTAACGCAGAGCAGTATTTTTTAGCACAAGACCAACTAGAAGAGAGTTCAACATTTCTTTTAGAACCTATCGGAAGAAATACTGCACCGGCGATAGCTCTTGCTTGTTTAGCTTTAAACAAAGATGAGATAGTTCTAGTAACTCCAAGCGATCATCTCATAAAAGATGAAAAAGAGTATGAAAAAGTATTAAACAAAGCAAAAGAATTAGCTAAAGAAAATAATCTGGTAACTTTTGGGATAACTCCGACTTTTGCTGAAACAGGATTTGTCTATATTGAAATTGTAAATGAATTTAATGTAAAAGCTTTCCATGAAAAACCAAACTTCGAAACAGCAACAAAATATCTTGAAGCCGGAAATTATTATTGGAATTCAGGTATGTTCTGCTTTAGAGCAGGAGTGTTTTTAGATGAATTGAAAAAGTACTCTCCACAAATATATAATGCTTCTTTAAATGCTTTTAATAATGCAAATAAAAATGAAATTATTAGAATAAAACATGATGATATGGTGTCTATACCTGAAGATAGCATAGACTATGCAGTTATGGAAAAATCCAATATTGTAAAAGTAGTTCCTTCAAATATTTCTTGGAGTGATGTGGGAAGCTTTGATGCACTATATGAAGAGATGCCAAAAGATAAAGACGGAAACACGATAAACCAAAATCATATTTGTATAGACTCTAAAAATAACCTAGTATATGGCAATGAAAGAAAAATCGCAACCGTTGATGTGGAGAATTTAATCATCATTGACACGGGAGATGCTTTGCTTGTGTCTAAAAAAGGCAGCTCGCAAAAAGTTAAAAAAATAGTAGAGGAAGTTAGAAAAAACTCTGAACTTCATAACATACATCTTACGGGTTATAGACCATGGGGTACATATACGGTTCTTGAGGATTCGGATGGTTACAAGATAAAAAGGATAGTAGTTAAGCCGGGTCAAAGACTTTCTTTGCAAAAACATTTACATAGAAATGAGCATTGGATAGTTGTATCGGGTACGGCAACGGTTAGTATAGAAGGGAAAACATTTTTAGTACGACCCAATGAAAGTACTTATATAAAAGCAGGCGAAGTGCATAGACTTGAAAATAACGGAAAATTACCGCTTGTGCTTATAGAGGCGCAAGTTGGAGAATATACCGGTGAAGATGATATAATCAGGCTTGATGACGATTATGAAAGGAAATAGCAAATATGTTTAATTTTTTTAAAAAACAAACCATCAACGGTAAAAGAGATATCATCTTGCATTCTCATATATTTAAAAACGCAGGTACCACATTTGACCATACTTTAGAGAAAAATTTTTCTAAAGGTTTTTTTGATCATAGAGAGGATAAAGACTTAGTAGAAGGTAAACAAAACTATTTAAACGGTTTTTTAGATAAACATCTTAACATTAAAGCTTTTTCAAGTCATTCGGTTCACTTTAGGGCTAAAAACAGCGATAAATATAACTTTCATCAAATATATTTTTTAAGACATCCCATAGAGCGTATAAAATCAGTATATAACTTTGAAAAAAAACAACCTGCCGAACTTTCTATGGGTGCCAAAATGGCTAAAGAGTTGAATTTGCAAGAATATATAAAGTGGCGAATGCAAGACAATGTAGCAGCAACCATACGAAATTGCCATACTGTTTTTTTGTCTGGAGATGGTCCAAACTCTACTAAAATAGATGAAAAGTTCGAAAGTGCAAAGCATAATCTTTATGATGTTCATTTAGTTGGTATTGTAGATAGGTATGACGAGAGCATGGTAGTATTTGAAGAATACTTAAGAAAGTATTTTCCAAGCATAGATTTGAGTTATGTAAGAAAAAATGTTACAGATACGGTTACAGGTGTGTCGATGGAAGAAAAAGCCGACAAACTGCTTTTGGATTTGGATGAAGAATTGCGGCATCTTGTTCTAGAAAAAAATGCTTATGATATTGAGATTTATAAACTAGCTAGTGATTTGCTAGATGAAAAAATAAATCGCATAAATGATTTTGATGTTAAGCTGCAAAAGTTTCAACAAAGGTGTCAAGAGTTAAATGGTTGATTTTTTTTCAAAAGTAAATAACTTTTTTTACGGTAATTTATCTAAAAATAAGCAGATAAAAATAGTAGTTATCGGCAATTGTCAATCCAGACCGATAGCTCGATGTTTATCTCTGTTGAACTCAAATATAGTGATTACATCTATTGCGGTTGTACACCTGCTTAAGTCTGAACAAATCGATGAATATGAAAAATATTTTGAAGAAGCGGACTATATAGTTGCTCAACTTGTTGCCGATGATTATCATTGTGAGTTCGTCAGAACCTGTGAATTGAAAAAAAAGTATGCTTTTAAACTTGTTAGCATTGTTAATCTGTATTACCAAGGTTATAACCCTGAACTTATGTACCTTAGAAACACATCGCAAGGTACTTTAAAAAGTCCATTGGGCGAATATCACAATAAAACTATTGTTGATTCTTGGAAAAAGTCTTTAAGTATTGAAGAGTGCCTAAATTTGTGTAATGATTTTGAATACAATCAACAAATGTATAGCGGTATTGCCGAAAAATCAATAAATGAACTTAAAAATAGAGAAAAGTCGGCAGATGTGCTTATAGCTGATTTGATAGATAAAGAACTTGTAAGCAGAAGATTGTTTTTTGTTTTTAATCATCCTTCTATATGGCTGATAAAAGAGATGTGTATAAGAATTTTAGAAAAGTTAGATATAGAAATACCGCATAAAAATAAAACTTTGAATATTCCGGAGTTATTGGATAAGATAATAGTACCTGTAAATATTTATGCTAAAGAGAGCTTAGGGCTTAGCTTTGAGGATGTGTATGACTTTCAAGGCGTCGGTTGTAAAATAGACGCCAAAGGCGATGTTACTACTTATGGACAACATAGATATACTTTTGAGGAATTAGTAAAAAAATATTATGAAATATACGATAAGGCATTGGCTTCATGAATGTAATTACATTAATCATTGTATTTTGTTTATCGGCTATTGCATTTTATTATGGGTATGTTACACATTCATCTTTTGTTCGCGCCGATGAGTGGAGATTTATAGAGATTTATCTAATGCCTGTTTATGATGGTACTTTTACATGGAGAGATTTATTTTCCGATCATCATGCGGTTCCTCTTGATGGAGTATTGTTTATACTAAATGCTCTGTGGTTTGACCTAAGCGGAGACCTGTTTTTTTATGTTGGCATAGTATGTAAGATTTTATTTTTTATAATGCTTGTTTTGCTGGTTCGAAATAGTTTTGAAAAGTCAGGTCTTTATTATATTTTAACTATTTTGCTTTTAGGTACTGTTTGGTTTAGTTTAAAGAGTCAAGTTGAGTATGCTTGGCCTTTGGTTACAAGAGCAAATCTATGGTTTTTATTGTATCTGTATATTTTGTATTTGATAGATTTGTATTTGAAAAATAATGATAAAAACAATAAAATATTAGCATATATATTTATAGCTTCATTTGCCTTGATAATAATAAATAAAGATATAGCAACTTTAATGCTTGGTGCAGTTTTGAGTATAACGGTAGTTATCCTTATTTTAAAAGATAAAAAACAAGACACTCTT
>JAUPLZ010000151.1 GCA_030836705.1 Campylobacterota bacterium | reverse complement strand
TTAAACTCAAAAACTTTATCCACTAAAGGTTTTAGCTTTCCAAAATCAGCCAGTTCTGATAATTTTTGCAAAATCTCGCCGTGTAATTCTCTGCCGATATTACGAATAAGTGGTATAAGCATAAAAACAACTTTAATATCAAGCGCTTTTGCGTGCGCTAGTGAAAGATTAATTGACTCTTGAGCGGACACCGTTACGACAGTTCCGTTTATTTTGGCTGCTTCAAAAGAGTTGAGCATGTTTTGACCGCCGACAGTGTCAAAAACAAGGTCAAATCCATTGCCATTTGTTATTCTCTTGGTATACTCTTTTGCGCTTTCTTCTTTTGCCATTATGATATTTTCTACGCCTAAACTCTTTAGATATTCTGATTCTTTTTCATTGATTACAGTAGCACTCACAAGCGCACCAAGCGCTTTTGCGATTTGCACAGCTATATGCCCTATTCCACCGGCTGCGCCTTGGATAAGAACGGTTTGGTCTTTTTTAAGAGCACCCTTTATCACAAGCCCCTCATATGCAGTAATCCCGACAAGAGGAATAGCTGCGGCTTCTTCGTGCGAAAGATGGTGTGGTTTTTTTGCGAGTGATTTTTGATCTACTATTGTGTACTCTCTTAAGCTTCCTTGGTTTGGCTTGATGCCTCCAAAGCAAAAATAAACCTCATCGCCTTTTTTAAAGTTTTTCACATTTTCGCCTGCTTTTTCCACAACACCACTCCCGTCCGCATGAAGAATCGCAGGAAGGTCGCCTACTAAATTAGGCACCAATCCTTTTCTGCTTGAAATATCCAGCGGATTGATACTTGTGGCTTTTACTTTTACCAAAACTTCATCCTCTCTAGGCTCTGGAATTGGTAATTTTTTTAATACAAAAATACTACTTTCTCCATATTTTTCAACAACTTGCGCTTTCATATCTCACTCCTTTTTTCTGCTTTTATAATATCCAAATTTTTCCATTAAAGCGTCAAAAAGCATAACTTTGATAACATATATCAAAATATAAAAAACGAGGAAACTGCATTGAATAATGATAAAATCGTAGAACAATTTAATAAATACATTAAGATTTTCAAAATCAAAACTCCGCCGGCGTTAAAGATAGAGAAAAAAACAATAGGTGGAGAGATAAATTATATAGACGGGAAATTAACGCTTATCTTAGATGAAGAGATGGGAATTAATCATATTGTCGAGCTTTTGGCGATGGTAAAATTGGGTGAAAAACATCCTCTGCTTGCTGTTTCAAAGTTTCACGAAAGCCTTACTGAAGAATTAAGAAATCTAGGAGTGGTGTTCAACAGCATTACTCAGCCTGCTATCTCTTTTTGGGCTGCAAAAATTATGAAAGAATACTTGCCGGAAGAGGACTATAAAAGAGAAATAGCAACTATCTTGGCAGAAATAAAAGCTCCTTGCGGTGCTACTGAAAATGAAGAAAAACTAGATAAATTATCACTAGAGCATAGAACAGCGCTATTGTCTGGTATTTTAAGCGTCAAAGCTGATGCTAGTTATGCTGACACAGACTTTTTTCCGGAAACATTCCAAGATGGAAACGACATGATAAAAGAAACTTATGAGTTCTTTTCAAAAAAAGAACCAAGCCCTGAAGCTCTTATAGAATATACAAAAAACATTTTCGGAAATATGGAATTTTCAATAAAAGACGGTTCTTATTATATAGAACAGAAAAAAATCTAACAAAACCGCTTCACATAAAGGTTTAAAAGGTGGCGCGCCCTATACGACTCGAACGTATGACCTTTTGAACCGCAATCAAATGCTCTATCCAACTGAGCTAAGGGCGCATAAAAACAAGAAACGGCATTGTAGCAGATTTTTTTTAAACCTACTACAAAAGAGCCTTTATAATCTTATCGCGAATGGCTTGATATGCTTTTTTATGCTCATCAGTACCAAGCGCAACCGGCGGCTTTCCTAAATCCGAAAACTCTCGAATCTGCATATCAATAGGAATGGAGCCTAAAAACTCTATATCATATTTTAAAGCCGTATTTTTCCCGCCATCTTTGCCGAAAATATCATATCTTGTGCCGGTATCCGGAGCGATAAAATAGCTCATATTTTCTACAATCCCGCAAATAGGCACGGCAATATCTTTAAACATCATAATAGCCCTGCTTACATCATCGTTTGCGACAAGCTGCGGAGTGGTAACTATCACAGCACCCGCCATCGGAAGCTCTTGCGCCATGGTAAGCTGCACATCGCCTGTTCCCGGCGGCATATCTATAAACATAAAATCAAGCTCTCCCCACTCCACATCTTCTAAAAATTGCATAAGGGCAGAAACAGCTACAGAACTTCTCCAAACAAGAGGCGTATCTCTCCTTGGAGTTGTCATGCCTACAGACATAGTTTTTACGCCAAAATTCTCAGCCGGAATTATTTTGTTATTATCATTCCACTGCATTTTTTCTAGATCAAGCCCAAGCATTCTTGGAACATCAGGACCATAAACATCCGCGTCCAAAAGCCCTACCTTATATCCAGCCTGAGCAAATGCGATAGCAAGATTAACAGCGGTCGTGCTCTTGCCGACACCGCCTTTTCCGCTTGTTACGGCTATAACTTTTCTGACATTCGGGAGTCTATTGTTTGGATTTTTGGTGTGTCCGTAATTTGTACCTTTTTTTTTCATAAAGTCCTGCGAAACAAGAACCGATTTGAACTCATTTTTTGCTATTTTTTCTATCTCTTCTTTTACTGTTTTAAACGCCTCTTTGTTTTGCATAATAAGTTCTACTTTTAGAGTGTCGTTTTCTATAATAAACTTCTCTATTATTTTTAACTCATCTAGCGTTTTATCTAATTTTGGATAGTTAATTAGCCCTATTTTTTCTCTGATTTTATTTTGAGACATTACCCATCCTTACAATCTCATCCTTCATTCTAAAAATAGTATTTTCGGCTTTGTTTATCCAGTCGCTTATAGGCTTGCTTGATTGCGGGTAGCTGTTTTTTAAATCTTCGTACTTTTCTACCTTTTTTTTTAATAAAACCATAATTTCTTTATACGCTTGTTCTTTTTTGTTTTCTTTTTCTGCCCTTAAGAAAAGCTTCTCAAAAAGTGCTTCTCTTGAATCCATCGGAACATCATATCCCATATTTTTCATAACATTTCTTATATCAATATTACTCACATAAACTCCGCTAAACATAAGCGAATAAAGATGCTTCTCAAGAGAATAAATATCAACCGGCATTTCTATTTTTAAATTTTTTTTATTTTTTTGCATCCAATTCCTCCAATCTTCTTTGCGCTACGACTCTTACGCCATTATCGCCATCTTTTAAAAGCAGCTCCAAAATCTCTTTTGAGCACCCAATATTTTCGGCAACTCTTAGCCTAGCCATTCTATCATTTTCATTGATAAAAAGTTTTAAAATCTTTTGTGGCGTTTTTGGGTTTCCGGTAAGCCCGTCTCTTACAATTTTCTCGTCGTTAAATAAATCTATTAAAATATTTTGTGGCGTTTTTGGGTTATTTGCCACAAGCGCCCTCACTAAATTAACATCATCTTTTGATAGCTTTACAAGAACAGACTCAGAAGTGTGCGGATTTTTTGCCACCGCCCATCTAGCTTGCATATTTTGACTGTTAGAGAGTATCTCAAGCATCTCTTGCATATGAACATGAGCACCCTTTTCTCTGTCATGTACACTTGTTCTAAGAGACAATGCCATGGCTGCTGATGATTCTATCTCTTGGTCGTTTTCAAATAGTTTTAATATCTTATAAATCATATCCATATCCGTATCTATAGACTCTAATAGCTCTATCGCTTCTTCTTTTTTTATAGTTTGCATAAATTAACCTTTTTTTATTTATGATGTCTACTTATATCACAAGAGATATTATCATAGTTTTTTTAAATATGTTTAATAATGTAACATTATGAAGCTTTTTTGTTTAAAAAACATTTTTTTAACATAAAATAAGATTTTTAGGAATATACTGACAGTTGATTGTGCAGCTTCTTATCCTGCAACAATAAAAACAAAAGGGAGGTTTTTATGAAGAAGTTTCTGGTGCTTTCAAGTACTTTAATACTGGCTTCTACCGCTCTTTTTGCTGCAAAAAACGATGTGTTTATATCAGCAAAAGAAGCGAAGGTGTTTTTGGATAATCCTGATAAATATCCAAATGTGAAGTTTGTTAGCGGTGATCCTGCTGATTCTTTTCCAACAGAACATATACCGGGATCAGTTGAGATGGGAGCTCACCATCTGCACCATTCCGATGTGGCTGGAAAAATGAAATGTGCTCCTCTTTATCAATGTATAGAAGAAGCAGAGCATCATATAGGCGAAAAAGGCATTGATAATAATACTCTTGTTATTGCATACGATGATTTTAGAGGTCCTAATGCATCCGGTGTTTACCATTTTTTCAAACTTTATGGACATGAAAATGTAAAAATTCTAAATGGCGGAAGAGCCGCGCTTAAAGAGCTTGGCGTTCAAATGGAAAAAGGTCCTGAAGTAATAAAAGAGAAAAAACATTACACCATAGATTCTAGCAAAGTAAATACTAGCGTTGCAGCTTCAAAGGAAGATATTCTAAAAGCTTCAAACGATATCGTAAGTTCTATTGAAAAAGGAACAACCTCTAAATATGTTATTCTCGATTCTAGAGCTATGACGGAAATCATGGGAGAAAACAAGCTTGATAATGTAGCAAGAGGCGGACATATTCCCGGTGCGACATTTATGGAATGGAAACAAGTAACTGATTTTGACAAAAAGCTTTCAGTACCTGAAAATCTCGACAAAGTAAAAGAAAAACTTGAGAAGCTAGGCATCACAAAAGATAAAGAAATTTATACATATTGTCATGTCGGTGCCGGCAGAGGTTCATATTTTTATTCAGTTTTAGAAGCACTCGGTTATGAGAATATCAAAGTCTACACAGGAAGCTGGGACGAGTGGGGCAATGATATGAATCTGCCTATAAGAAAATAAAAAAGGGAGGGAGTCTAATATGAAAAACAAACTAGTAGAAAATAGACGCGATTTCCTTAAGGTTTCAGGTCTTGGAGCAGCTTTGGTTGCTAGCCAAGGTTCACTTTTTGGAAAAACCGGCGTTTTAAAAATCGAAAATGCGAAAGACGGTTACTCAAATTCAAACTATACAGAAGATATGTATAGAAGCGAGTTTGGCTATACATACGGGAAAAAAGAAGAGCATGGATTTGCTTACCACTGCGTAAACTGTCAAGGTAACTGCGCGTGGGAAATTTGGGCACACAACGGTGTTGTGACAAGAGAAAATCAAAGTGCTAGATACTCAGTAGTTAATCCAAAAATTCCTGACTTTAACCCAAGAGGATGCAACAAAGGCGTACAACACTCTCAAGTAATGTATGAAAAAGACAGAATTCTTTATCCTATGAAAAGAGTGGGCAAAAGAGGCGAAGGCAAATGGAAGAGAATCAGCTGGGATGAGGCAGCGACCGAAGTAGCGCAAAATATTTTTGATACTATGGTGGATGAAAAAAGAGGACCAGGAAGCGTTATGGTTCATGCCGGAACAGGACTTTTGACAGAGGGAAGAAGAGGCGGACCTCTTAGATTTTCTACTCAATTAGGTGCTGTTAGAATCTATCCTGCTTCATATCTTGGAGATATGTTTTCAGGTGCTGCGGTAGCGTATGGCGAGGGAAATCTAGGATGTACTTATGACTTCCAATACACACTTGATACTGCTATTTTATGGG
>JAUPLZ010000016.1 GCA_030836705.1 Campylobacterota bacterium | reverse complement strand
ATCAAGTCTACCTTATCCTGAAGACTATTTGTTGTAGTGCTACTTCCCTCAGTAGACTCTCTTTCAGAAGCTTGATTGATATTACTATAATTTAATTGAAGATTATAAGCTTCTTCATTTTTTCTAAGAGATGTCCGATGTGTTTGTGTCTCTCTGCTCTCGGTACTAAATATACTCTCGTATTTTTCGCTTGTATTCGAAGTACTATAAGTTATCTCGAAGATATCCAACTTAACCAGTCCAGATATACCTACGCTTTCTGAACCTCCCAAAGATCTATTAAAACCATTTGCAAACACAACAGAAACTGGTGCCTCACTTTTTTGAGCATAAACTGTAAACGGGATTTTACTACCTTTAATAAAATCCAAATTTACATTATAATCCTTAGAATCAACTTTTGTTTTCGTTTCATAACCGTCATCTTTTGCACTTATATTTTCATATCTTAAAATACCCTCTGCTTTATAATCAAGTAACTTTGGACTATAAACAATTCCTCCATATCCAAGTTTATACTCTTGTAGAAATTTATCTTGAGATCTTTTACTTTCGCCATCATTATATTTATCCACTAAATATGAAAAACCTACACTACCATATGGTCCGCTGTCTTCATAACTTACGGCAAATAAGTCAGGTATTGTAGTTAAAAATAGAATCAAAATAACACTTCTTTTCATAATCATTATTTATTTGACTATCACTGCTTCTGACATCAACCTTTTAAGTAATTTCTCTTTTTTCTCTTTTTCTAGTTTTTTCTTTAGATCTTTAGCTAATTTTTCTTTAACAGAGTCATATGAAAGTTGATTTGGTTTGCTTTTAGAGTCAACTTTAACTATATAAAAACCTATATCTAATTCTATAATTTCGCTGATTGTGTTTGCCTCCATAGCATACGCTATTTTTTCAACATTTGGTTCAAGCATACCCCTATGAAGATAGCCCATATCTCCACCTTTTATACGGCTCATTGCAGAAGAGTACTTGGATGCAACATCTGAGAAATCTTCACCACTTTTCACCTTTTTATAGGCTTCTTCAACCCTACTTTTTGCTTTACTTCTGCCCTCTGGATCTGTTGGATCATTTTTAACATAAATAACCTTAGCAATGATTTTTTCAGGCTCCTCAAATTTATGTAAATTTTTATCATAATAATCTCTAAGATCGTTTTCTCTTAAATTTACTTCAATTTTTTTATCATGAAGTTTTTTTAAGATCTTATCTTTATAGATAGCGTTCCTTAGTTCGTCTACTGTCCAACCTAATTTGCTTAAAGTATCTTGAAATAACTTTACATTCTTAAACGTTCTCTTGTACTCTTCTATATTTTTATTTATCTCGTCTATTGGGAAAGTAATACCTATAGATTTAGCATATTGGAACAGTAACTCTTTTTCTATAAGCTCATCTAAAACCTCTTTTTTAAAAGACTCCATTTTCTTATCTGTTATTGTACTATGCAAGTAGCGTGCCGGAAAAAACTTTTTAAAATCCCTATCTACATCCGTTTTTGTGATTTTGACACCGTTGACCAGAGCGACAACATTTTCCTCATTCATCAAGGATGATTTAGCATATAATATAGTTGTTGCTATAAAAAACAATAATAACAGTCTCAAGACTTCCTCCCATCTAACTAATAATTTTTTATTAGTTCTTTATATTTTACTGGATTATTTTTTTTCCATATTTCTGTGAAATATTGATAGACCTGAACTCGTCTATTGAATGAATCTACAACATATATTCTGTCATTCTTATCTATGTATATGCCAGTTATAAGAGTGTACTCTCCCGCTTTACGGCCTGTACCGCCAAAGTATGTTAAAAGCTCACCTGCATCATTAAAAACTTGTATATTATTAAAAGCAGCATCTGCTACATAAATATTACCATCACTGTCTATGCCTACTCCTTTAGGCCTAGCAAACATGCCCAAACCGTCTCCAATTTTTCCAAACTTTCTTATAAATTTACCATCTTTATCAAACACTTGAACACGAAAGTTTTGAGTATCCACTATAACTATATTTTCATTTCTTCTATCAACCGCAACATTAGTAGGATAATTAAACTCTCCCTCACCTGTTCCCCTCTTACCAAATGAAAATAGTTTTTTACCATCAAGAGTAAATACTTTAACATTGTGATCTTTCGTATCTACAACATAGATTTTATTAGATACACTGTTTATGGCAATTCCGGTAGGCTTGTTATATACCCCTTTTTCACCAATAACTCTTATAAATCTACCATCCTTGTTATAGACAAGTACCCTAGCTTGTTTTGCATCTGAAACATATAAATTATTTTCATCATCCGTAGCCAAATCTATAGGAAGATCAAGTACACCATCAGAACCTTTTCCAATAAGTGAAACTTTTTTTAGCTTTTCATTTATGTCAAATACAGCATGATAAGCAGTATCAGCTACATATATGCTATCACCATTAGCTGTCACCCCGTAAGGCTTTGCAAGGTTATAACCACTAATATCAGCCAATTCTCCCAATGCATTGTCAATGAAACTCTTCTCTTTAAAATTCGCATCTCCATAATAAACTGCTTCTAAAAACATCCTAGGCTCATTAGGAGGAGAAGGTATAACTATATTTATAACCTCTTTTTTTTCAGCACACCCAACTAACACTATTATAACAATAGCCCAGAACCATACTTTAAATAATTTTTTTAACATATACAAACTCCCTCATACATCACATTTTTACTACTATTATAACATCAAAATAGTTTACAGTTACGGAGGGCTAGAAAGAAGTAGCCACAGAAGGTTATAAAAACCTAATGTGGTAATATATAATTATTTATCGTGACAAGCGAGGCATAGTGCACTGGCCACATTAGTCTGTCTAAGAAATGCTACTTGAGTTGTTCCAAGTTTTGTATCTGCACCATTATGAGGATCATGACATGTACCACACTCAACATATTTTGTAGAGCCTGTAGTCCTTAGAAAATCATCTACAAATCCTGATCCAAGTGCTGCAGTTAAAGGATTCTTTAACCCTGCAACATTAAGAGCGGGAGTCGCACTATAGTTATATGGTGTATAAACAGGATGATCATTCGTCAAACTTGTACCAAGATTAGCTGCTACTCCTGCACCCATAAGTTCTCCATTCGTGCCAATAATTCCATCTCCAAGTCCAGATCCAGGAACATTTACAACAGAGTTTAACGCGGTTGCACCATCATGACAACTTAAACATGCCATAGACGGCGGGTTGAGACTACCAGAGGTGTCACCATCAACAACCGTGCCTCCCATCGTCGTTCCATATAAAGTGTACCCATTTGCTGCAGTTGCACCATTTTTATTCCAAATTGGGGTAAAATTAGTACTTGCGGCGTGAGGAGTATGACAATAAACACAAATCTCACCGTTGTCTTCAGTTGAATTAACACCATCCCATAGCCTCGCCGACATATCATGCGGCGTACCCGTAACACCAGCCGCTCCAAACAAATAAGTAACCCCCGCTAGTAAGACTACTAACCCTGTCATTTTAATATTCATAATACCATCTCCTTTTTTATAGTATAACAATTATTTATACTATCTAGATGTATGAGTATAACTTATTCTTAATAAAGTATAATTAAAAGACAAACAAAACAGCAAATGAGCATAATAATGTTACTTTTAGTAACATTATTATTACAGGTTGGTTACATTGTGATTTTTTTGTGATGCAAATTACTTTTTATTTACTTCTTGTGGCATCTTTGGCATACGCCATAAGGCATTGTGCCCTTCATTCTAAGAAGAAATATCCCGCTAGAACCATGAGGGTCGTGACAACCGCTGCATGTAAGCTCTCTTCCCGGACGAACTGGGTCTTTCCTGTCTTTTGTAGGATGAGCTCCACTGTTTCTACTATACACAAAGCTTGAAACAACATGCTTTCCGTTTGCCTTTTCTGCATGACAAGTCGTGCAGAGGTCCCATATGTTCTTGCGAAGAAAAAACTCATGATCGGAACCGTGTGGGTTGTGGCATCTCTCGCATCTTCCGTCATTTACGGGTCCATGCCCAAACTTGCTGTTTTGCCAGCCATCGACCGTATCGTGACAGCTGCCGCAGGTTTTTGCGACGGGATCTGCTACAAGATACTTTGAAGCGCCCTGATCTTGCATATTGTACTCGCCGTAATTTCCGTTATGACAATCGGCACAAAGCCAGTTTGCGGCGGGTGCGTGCGTGTTTTTGGTGTTTATCATTCCCTTGTGGCATGCATAGCATGTCGTCTTGGT
>JAUPLZ010000150.1 GCA_030836705.1 Campylobacterota bacterium | reverse complement strand
TACTCCGGCAGTTGATGCAAGCTTGAAATATACAGTGACTAATATGCTAGAGTCTGGTACAAATGAAGCTCTATACAGCGCAATTATTGCGACTTTTAGTTATGTTTTTGAGGATATTTAAATGATAAAAAAAATAGTAGTTTTTCTAGCTTTTTTTGGTTCTATTTTTGCCTTTACGCAAGAAGAGATAAAAAATAGCTACCTAAAATCGTATGATTATGAAAAAATGGGTAAATACAGTGAAGCTTTAAAGGTTTTAGCGCCAATTTATGAAGCCTATCCAAAAGGCTATACACTCAATCTTAGATTCGGCTGGTTATATTTTTTGGACAAAAAATACACAAATGCTATTGAGTATTACAAAAGAGCTTCGCTTGCAAATATTTATGCTGTTGATCCAAAGCTCGGCATTATTAGAGTTTATTTAGCGACCGCATCGTATCAAAAAGCAGAACAATCGGCATACGAGATATTAAAAACAGATTTTTATAACTACTATGCCAATTTATACGCTGTAACCGCTTTGATTTATCAACAAAAATATGACATAGCAACTGAAATAGTCAATAAAATGCTATATCTTTATCCGACGGATATTCTTTTTTTAGAACAATTAAGCGTTGTTTACAAAGAGACAAACAACAAATATTTACAAGAGCTTTATCAGGATATTTTGATTTTAGATCCAAATAATATTCATGTAAATATTATGCTATCAAAGCAAAAAAAGTAGTTTGTTATTCACTTCTTAAAACACTTAAAATATTAACTTCGCTAGCTTTTTTGGCTGGATAAAATGAAGATACCAAAACCACCAAAAAAGCCCCAGCTATTATTGACGCAAGGTCGATGTTCGAGAGCTCGACCGGTAGTTTTGTATATCCATAAACCTCTTTTGGAAGCGAAATAATCTCAAAAGTAGTAATTACCCAAACTCCGCTAAAGCCAAGTGCAACTCCAGCGATAATACCAAAAACACCGATAACCATTCCGATTGTAAAAAATATTTTTTGTATCTCTTTTTTTGTAGCGCCCAGCGATAGAAGAAGCGCTATTTCTTTTCTTCTATTCATAACGGTCATAAGCAAAGAGGTTACTATATTCAAAGATGCAACCAAAATAATAAGCATTAAAACTATAAAAAGAGCTCTTTTTTCCATTGCAATCGCAGAAAAAAACCCTTGGTTTTTTTCCCACCATCCGGACACCGCAAAATCCCTGCCTATAAACTCTTCTATTGCTTTAATGTCTTTTGTCGGATTTGGCGAAAAAACATGGATGCCGTGATAGATTCCATTACTTTCTCTTATAACTTTTCTTAAGTCTTCAATATCGGTGTAAATAAATGCTTTGTCGTAGGCGTTAAGACCAGATTCAAATGTTTCGTTTATGCTAAATCTTTTCATTAGCGGAGTAGCTCCGATGCCAATAGGTTCTAGTGATGTAAAAATTATCGTAAGTTTTTTATCGCTACTTAAAAATACATCTTCTTCTAGCGATTTTCCAATCATTGCTTCAAAAGGTGCGAATTCATCGGCTGTTTTATATTTCGCAAATATTTTATTAACCGCTTTTTCTTTTTTTGCATCAACTCCAAAAACAATAACTCCCTCCATGATATCACCGCTTTTGGCAACACCGTTTGCTTTTAGATATGGGCTAAATTTTAGTTCTGGAAATTGATTTTGAAGTTTTTCTAGAAGTTCCACATCAACGCTATCCCAATATTTTGACTGGATTGTCAATGGGTAGTTCATTACAAAAAGCTTGTCCTCGAACTCTTTTATCATTCCTTGCATTAAGG
This sequence comes from Campylobacterota bacterium, assembly GCA_030836705.1. GTDB lineage: Bacteria > Campylobacterota > Campylobacteria > Campylobacterales > SZUA-545 > JAUPLZ01. The sequence goes on along the minus strand of JAUPLZ010000150.1, from coordinate 5,499 downwards.
ACATTGCGATTATAAGCACCATAACACCTATGGCGACGCCAAAAAATGCAAGCATTGCGGTAATCGAGATAAAAGGCAGCGTCGGGTCGTATTTTAGGTATTTTTTTGCCATAAAAAACACAAGCGACTTGCTTGTGTTTTTATTATACTCTTTTGGATTCATTTAGATTTTTTTAGAAGCAAGAAGTCCTTTTTTTGGACCGGATTTTCCACAGCATTGCTTATATTTTTTTCCACTACCGCAAGGGCAATCAGAATTTCTCGCAACTTTTTTTTGTTCTAGCTGATGAGGAGCGTCAGAGTTTGAAGTAGGACTGCCTTCATGAATCATGCTGGCATTTTCAAAAGCCTCTCTCTCCATTTTTTCTTTCATTTTTTCTAGCGCTTCTTTTTCTTTTGCCGGCTCTTCAAAAGTGAATCGAATCATAAATAGAGTTTTTGTACTATCTTTTTTTATTCTTTTTACAAGATCTTCAAAAAGCCCAAAACTCTCTTTTTTGTACTCTACGAGCGGGTCTTTTTGGTTGTAGCCTCTAAGTCCGATACCCATTTTCATGACATCCATCTGATAAAGATGCTCTCTCCATGATTCATCTAGTATCTGTAAATATACTATTCTCTCTATATCATCTCTTCTTGCGTCTTCTAGCTGACTCATTTTATTTTCATATTCAAAACTTAACTTCTTAAAAAGAGTCTCTTTTATCTCATCTTTTTCCAAAGAGGCGAGATTTTCATTGCCGATATCTATATTAAATGTCTCTCTTATCTCTTCCGTTAGAGCTTTTAAATCATAATCCTCTTTTGGCATTCCGGCTATTATGTTGCACTCAAAAAGAATGTTTTCTAAAACTTCGCGAATATTTGATGATATTTTTTCTTGTATATTGAAATTTTTATCAAGAACCTCTCTGCGGTGTGTAAAGATAACCTTTCTTTGTGCATTGGAGACATCGTCGTATTCAAGAAGGTGTTTTCTTGAATCAAAGTGCATGCTTTCGACTTTCTTCTGGGCATTTTCTACTGCGCGAGTGACCATCTTTGAGTCTATAAATTCGCCTTTTTCAACGCCTAATTTATCCATTATTTTTGATATTCGTTCACTTCCAAAAATTCTTAATAGATTATCTTCTAGACTCAAATAAAATTGTGTTGCACCTGGGTCTCCTTGTCGACCGCTTCTTCCTCTTAATTGATTATCTATTCTTCTTGATTCGTGTCTTTCTGTTCCTATGATATAAAGACCGCCAAGAGATTTAATCTCATCGTCTATTTTTATATCCACGCCTCGCCCTGCCATGTTTGTAGCTATCGTTATTGCGCCTTTTTTACCGGCATTTATAATAATCTCAGCCTCTTTTTCGTGTTGTTTTGCATTAAGAACGGTGTGTGGAATTTTTTGGTTTTTTAACATTTTGCTCAAAAGTTCGCTTTGTTCAATAGAAACAGTTCCCACAAGCGCAGGCTGACCGCTTTTTGAGAGTTCTTTTATTTTTTCTATAACAGCAGTGTATTTTTCTTCCGCTGTTTTGTAAATTAAGTCGTTTTTATCAATTCTTGTTACTGGAATATTTGTAGGAATAGAAAGAACATCTAGATTGTAAATTTGAGAAAACTCGGTTGCTTCAGTTTGAGCTGTTCCGGTCATTCCGGAGAGTTTGCCGTACATTCTAAAGTAGTTTTGAAATGTGATATCTGCTAGAGTCTGACTCTCTTCTTTTACAAGGACACCCTCTTTTGCTTCGAGTGCTTGATGCAAGCCTTCTGAATATCTTCTTCCAGTGCTAAGACGACCGGTGAATTCATCAACAATAACAACCTCGCCATCTTTTACGACATAATCAACATCTTTTGTAAAAAGATTATGAGCTTTTAGTGCTTGTTCGATGTGGTGTGCGAGAATTGCATTTTGCATTTCGTATAAATTATCAACACCAAAAAGCTTTTCCGCTTTTGTTATCCCGATTTCTGTGATTAGAATAACTCTGTTTTTTTCGTCAATGGTAAAATCTTCGTCTTTTACCATTTTTTTTGCCACCTCGTTTGCACTTTGGTAGTGTTCCATTTTTTTATTCACGGGACCTGAGATAATAAGCGGCGTTCTTGCTTCGTCAATAAGGATAGAGTCAACTTCGTCGACTATTGCGTAATTATGATTTAACTGCAACACATCATCTAGGTTTATTTTCATATTATCCCTTAGATAATCAAAGCCAAATTCATTATTTGTGCCGTAAGTGATGTCAGCTCTATACTGTTCTTTTCTTATATCTTCGCCAGAAAGATCACCGGTGATAATACCAACCGAAAAGCCTAAAAACCTATAAAGTTCACCCATTTGCGTACCGTCTCTTTTGGCCAAATAGTCATTTACTGTTACAACATGCACGCCTTTTTGGCTTAGTGCGTTTAAGACAACCGGAAGTGTGGCTACGAGAGTTTTTCCCTCGCCGGTTTTCATTTCGGCTATTTTTCCCTCATGCAAGACCATGCCGCCAATCATTTGAACATCAAAATGGCGCATTCCAAGAATTCTTTTTGAAGCCTCTCTGGTTATTGCGAAAGAATCATTTAAAAGAGAATCCAAGCTTTCATTTTTTGCCCTCTCTTTTAACTCACCAAAAGTACTTTTTAGCTCGTCATCGCTTAATTTTTCGTATTTTTGCTCTAAATCATTTATAGCTTTTACTCGCTTTTTGTATTTCTTTATTTCTTTGTCATTTTTTGTTCCAAAAATAGACGCAAAAGCTTTTTTAAACATTAAACTACCTTCACTAAATTTTTATATGATTTTTATTCTAGCACAACTGTTATTTGCTATTACTAAAACTATTCTCGAATTATTTTCCTGCAACTATATTCAAAAGTAGCGGGAGTTTTTCAAATCCGTGTTTTGTTGTGTTTTTAAGTTTCTCAAGAAGTCCGTCTTTGTCAAACTTTTTTGTTAAGATTTCTAGCTCGGCATCAACTCCGAATCTTGAAATGTATCTTAATATAGTATCTCTCCAGTGGAGTTCTTTCATCTTTTCGGCAAGCGCTGTAATTTGTTGAATATATGCAATTTTATATATTTTTATTGATCTTTGTTTTGTATACTCTATCCCGACAAATTTTTCAATATACTTGTGAACTTCATCTATTTTTCCATGATATGCATATTTTAATGCTGCATTGAAGTGTTTGTTTAAAAAAGCCTCAAGCTCCGCGTATTCATCAACGCTGATTAAAAAAGGATATTGCTCAACCAAAGCAACGGCAAGTTTTATTTTTTTTGCTTTCATTGCCCTTGCGAATTCTTTTATGTGCTTTATTCTGTCAAATTCGCTTTCGAGTGATTTTGTAAAAACATCCGGAATATCTTTTTTTATATTTATGGACATTTCATATGCCTCGTCATAATTTTTTTCTTTTAAGGCTTTTAAAAAATTTGAGATTCTCTTATTTATTTCCGTTATGTATTCGTTGTATATAGGCGCATCTTTTGTTTGAGGAAATTCTTGAATTTTTTTATAAAAATCATTCAACCTGTTTTGAGAAAACATTTCATCTAGTTGCTTGAAAAGCTTTGGGCTTTTAAAAAGTGCGACTATTACGCTTTTTTTATCAGGGACTTTTGCAAAATACCGCAGAGCATGTTGAGCTTTTTGAGTGTTTTTTTCGCCTTCAATCAGCAGCATTTCTGCCATGTTAAATGTCTGGACAAACTCCTCTTCAAGCTCTTTGTATCTTGGTAGTTTTTTATAATAATTTGCCGTTGATGCAAGCGCATATACTTTGTCATATTCGTGATTATCGACCATTTCGTAAAAAGATTTTATTTTTGGCGCATTGGCAATGTAAAAATTAAACACATCTCTATTTTTTTCGTTTTCTAAATATGGTGCCATTATTTTTTTTGCCGAGTCAATCTCTCCGATCGCTATGTTTAAAATAGCATTTTCAAGTTCTTTTTCGAAATTTTCACAAGCGCTTTGAAATAGATTGTTGCCTTTAAATTTTAGTATAGGATTTGAAGAGGTGAGTTTAAAAAACTTTTCATAATCTTTATCGTTAAAAGCTTGCTCTATTTGAAGCATTTCATGATCTAGATCAAAAATATTTATACTTCCGTTTTCATGAAAAAATAGATATTTTGAGCCCTGTTTTTTCATGTTTACGACAGCATTTCCATTTGCATAAAAAAGTATCTCTTGTTTTGTCTCTATGTTGTAAAGATCTATAAAAAAAACATGCCCGCTTTTATCACTTACAAGGCAGAAATTATCATTATCTTCTACTAAAATAGCAAGAGGCCAATCGATAGTTTTTACTAGCTCTTTTTTGATGCTATTTGAAATAAAATCGTACAAAACAACCCTAGTGTCTCTTGCGCCGTATATTAAAAAATTTGATTTATGCAAAAACTCGCAAACCGTTATAACTTCATTATGAATATGTCTTGAAGTAAGCATATTATTTCTAAGATCATAAATATCTAGATTTTTTTTAAATGATGAAAATGCCACTAGATTATTATCTCTAGATATGCTCAAAGATGAGATATATTCATTGTTTATTGAAATAATTTCTTGAAGTTTTTTATGCTCTAAGGAGTATAGATAAACCTTGCCGTCTGCGCCGCCGGCTATGACTAATTTTTCGTCACTGCTAAAAGTTGTGTACTCGATGCCGCCTTTGCACCAAGATAATGAAAAATAGCTTTCATAGTTTCTTTTTTCATCATCGTATTTTAAAACATACCCGTTATTTTTTACATATAGAACTACAAAATGACCGCTATTTGAAGATGAATCGGCTTTGTGATAAGGGTGCAAAACCTCTGATTCTACATCTTTTTTATTTACCGGCAGGAGTTTTTCATCGCCTAGCTCAAAAAGTAATAGATTTACTTTATTATCTATAACGCCAATTAGATTTCTTATAAAAAAACCGTGATGAATACTTCCATCAAAATTGTATGATTTAGTAAAATTCATAGCCCAAACTCTATTATTGCAAAATGTAAAATGATATGTAACTCACTGCCGTTTTGAAGATAGTTTATATCAATAATATCAACAGCCTCGTTTTCCGATAACTTAATATCAGCAAAATAACAACCGTTTTCTATGTCTTTTATAGTAGCGTCTAAATTCTCTATTGTCGTTTTTATTCGTTTTATTGAAAAAGTGCCATTTTTCTTATAGAGAATCTTAATCCCGCTCATCCTTGCAGCTGCCTTTTTGGTTTTTTTGACACACGACTCATAGTGTATATCATGCTAAATCGTACAAAATAATTTTTTATAAACTTTTATGCGTATTATCTTGATGATGAATATGAACTAGTTTTGTACCGCCTAAAATATGAAAATGAAGATGAGGAACCTCTTGTCCTGCATCGTTTCCGTTATTTGTAATAACTCTATAGCCGCTTTTATCGAGTCCTAATTTTGTAGCTATGTTTTGAATAGCGGCTACAAGATGACCCATCGTAGCGGTATCTACATTTTGAATCCCG
>JAUPLZ010000149.1 GCA_030836705.1 Campylobacterota bacterium | reverse complement strand
GGCAAGAATTTCACCGGCAAGTAAAACACCTTGACCGCCAACACCTGTAAATCTTAATTGGTTTCTCATTTTTTGGCTCCTTACAGTTTCACATTTCTATTGTTCTGCGCGGCTTCAATGACTTTATCATAAAGCTCACAGTATTCAGCCTGCTCTACTTGTCTTAAGATACCTGTAGGGAATTTGCCAACTTTCTCTTCGTCGCTTAGCTCATCAAATTTTTTCTTTGAAACGGTTCTGCTGTCAATCCACTCAAGATTTTCTATTGCTTCGCCCATTTTATTTTTTCTTCCTAGATTAATATGGCAGTTTGAAAAAATATCAAAAAAGCTAAAGCCTTTATGCCCAAAACCGGTCACAAAAATCTTTTCTAGTTTTTTAGGGTCTATTACACTCTCTCTTGCAATAAAAGATGCACCAGCGCCTTCTGCTAGTTTGCAAGCATCAAAAGTAGGGTCAATATTACCTCTTTGAGCTGTAACTGTCCACATTCCTTGTGGAGTTGTAGGGCTTGTTTGTGAGTTTGTAAGACCATAAATAAAGTTATTAATTAAAATCATATTGATGTCAATATTTCTTCTGCAACCGTGAATTGTGTGGTTACCGCCGATAGCCAAACCATCGCCATCGCCTGCAACAACAATAACATGCTTATCTGGGTTTGCAAGCTTAATGCCAGTTGCATATGCTACTGTTCTGCCGTGTGTTGTATGAACTGTGTTGCAGTTAATATATGAAGAAAATCTTCCAGAACAACCAATTCCAGAAACAACACAAACATCGTCCATGTTCCATCCGATAGTTTCTATAGCTCGTATTACAGACTTTAGAATAACACCATCGCCACATCCCCAACACCAAAGTGTCGGCATTTTGTCAGTTCTTAAATATTCATTATAATTAAAAGCCATTAGAACATCTCCTTAACTTTTGCTACCATTTCTATTGGTGCTATTGGTCTGCCGTTTGCTTTATGAAGTGTTTTAAAATCATCTCTTTTTGTTACTCTTTGAATTTCTTCAAGATATTGACCCATGTTTAGCTCGGTTACAAAAATCTTTTTAAATCTCTCACCAATTTCTTTAAGCTTTTTCTCAGGGCTTGGCCATAGTGTTATTGGTCTAAATAAGCCAGCTTTGATGCCGTCATTTCTAAGCTTCATAACAGCCTCTTTAGCACCTCTGCTTATGCTTCCGTAAGAGATAATACATACCTCCGCGTCATTTAGCATAAACTCTTCATAATCAGGAAGATTATCAAGTCCGTTCTCTTGTTTTGCAACATTGTTTATTTTTCCAACAAGTCTTTCGATGTTGAACTGGCAAGCAGCCGCATCTTCTGTAGGGAATCCGGTTTCACCATGGTGCAAACCTGTTACATGGTATCTATAGCCTTTAAAAAATGGATTTAAAACAGCCGGTTTATTCATCTCTGCTTTGTAGGGCTTATAATCTTTTGGATTTCCAGTGAATTCTGCTCTTTTTACAACACTTGCTTGTACCTCTTCTAAATCAGGAAGAACGGCTTTTCCATGCATATGACCAATTGTTTCATCAAGTAGTACAAAAACTGGAGTCATATATGTTTCAGCCAAATTAAATGCTCTTACGGTTTGCGTATAGCACTCTTCAAGACTTCCTGCGCATAGAGTAATGGAAGCATAATCGCCGTGCGTCGGGTATTTTGCTTGACCAATGTCAGCTTGAGAAACTCTTGTCGGAAGTCCTGTTGAAGGTCCGCCACGCATAACATTAACAATAACCAAAGGCACTTCGGCTATGAAACCAAGACCGATTTGCTCTGCTTTTAAAGACATTCCAGGACCACTAGTGGCAGTCATGGACTTAACGCCACTCATTGACGCACCAAGAGCAGCACAAATACCTGCTATTTCATCTTCCATTTGAATGAATTTTCCACCAACCTCTGGAAGAAGCACACTGCACTCATGCATAACTTCACTAGAAGGCGTTATCGGATATCCGCTAAAAAATTTACACCCGCAATCAACGGCTGCTAATGCTGATAATTCATTACCGCTTGAAATTACTTCTCTAGCCATCTAATCTCCTTATGCTGTTAGTTTTCTAAACTTATTGGCTTTTATAGCTTCCGCTCTTGCCTTTGAAGCATCTGTAAGTTTTGCAAATTTATACCCATCGCTCTTTTTATCGGAGACAAAAATCGCAAAATCTGGACATGTTAATTCACAATCGTTACATCCGATACAATCCTCTGGATGAACAACTTCTATTGTTGAACCGAGTGTTGAATGTGGTGCCGGCACCATTGCAAGAACACCTGCTGGACAAACGGCTACACATTTGTCACAAGCTTTACATTTACTGGTATCAACCCAAACCGGCGTATTTGCCGGAGCTTTCATCAAACTCATCGAATCTCCTTTTATAAACTTTCAAACTGCATTTTAAGCTACTGCCAAAATGCGTCATAAGTAAAATCGTTTATTTATGAAACATTAGAATAGCTAAGTATTTGTAAAGAGGTTTTTAAAGCAACGATATTTAAATACTTTCAAATTATAAATGTTACTTTTTCATACAGTGTGAGAATGTATATGTTACCAAAATTCTCACACATATTTTTTGTAGTTACAAATAGTAACTACAAATGGGTTGTTAAATATTATTTAATTACTTCTGCAACTGCCTTGCCGATTTCAGCAGGAGAAACTACCACTTTTACTCCCGCCTCTCTTAGAGCATCCATTTTTTCTTTTGCTGTTCCTGCTGCGCCGCTTATAATTGCGCCTGCATGACCCATTCTTTTGCCTTTTGGAGCAGTTTGACCTGCTATAAATGCAACAACCGGTTTTTTAATATTTTCTTTTATAAATTTTGCCGCTTGAATTTCAAGGTCACCGCCGATTTCTCCAATC
>JAUPLZ010000001.1 GCA_030836705.1 Campylobacterota bacterium | reverse complement strand
TAAATGATTGTAGCTTTTTGTAAAAAAAGTAGCTCCTGTCTCCTATGGCTGTTTTGTGTTCTTTTATAGCCAGTATCCAACCATTTGGCAAAAGCCTCCAAATGTTAATTGCATTTGTAAATTGATCTTCATAATATCTTCCATTACCGTCAATAGAGGATTCTGGTTGCTTGTGCAGAGGCATGAAGCAGAAATTTTTTCCTTCAAGTTCTTTTAGGGGGATTTTCTTAATATATTTATAGGTAAATTTATTTAGTTTTATTTTTTTATGAATTTTGAATCTTTCAAATTTATTGACAATAATTGTAGGATCATTATCGTCCCCGATAATCTTTGTGTATTTGTTATATAAAGTAGCTTTTTTTTCTTTTTTAGACGATTTATCTTTTTTTTCAAGCAAAATTTGATAAGTCGGTTTTTTTAGTAATAGCTTATAATTGTTATCTATTGCATTATCCAGCGGTGCATATATTTTTGATTCAAACTCATCGCAAAAAAATGCAAATCTCTCATAAGGCATCCGTATTGTGTGCATCTTTAAATAAATACAGTTAAGCTCTTTAAATGAGCTACATATTCTATGTGTCAGAATCTCATGCGCCCATGTCAACTCGCCTAGCACTAGGTGTATTTGATTGCTTGCAATAAAGCTGTAAATAGGCTTTTGTATAGCCATCAGATATTCACTCGCCCACTCTTGCTGGTGCTTTAAAGACCTGTCTTGAAATATCAGTTCATTTATCTTAAATTCGCCTATTTGTATATTTTTTTCTGCAATGCACTCTTTGTTTATAAGAAGTACGCGCTCTTTTGGGTATTTGCTGCATAAATAATTATATAAAGAGTTGTTGACTGTCGTCCAAAAAACTGTATATCCATCTATTTCTAGCTTTTTGGCTAGTTCGTTAAAGAAAAAAGTGGTTTTGTAATTTGCCATAAAGCAGATTTGCATATCGTCTCGTCATTTTTTTTGATAATATTACCAATAATTGCCTTTGCGATACCAGTTGTTTTTGAGACGGATTTTAGTATACTTTTTAAAAAAATGAAGGACGGGTGTTGTTCAATAATAAAAGCGTATTAATAACCGGCGGAACGGGAAGTTTCGGCAAAAAATACACAGAAATTCTTCTAAAAAAATACAAACCGAATAAAATTATCATCTATTCAAGAGACGAGCTTAAGCAGTTTGAAATGTCGCAGGTTTTTAATGCCCCTTGTATGCGTTATTTTATAGGTGATGTCAGAGATGCGGAGAGATTAAAAGAAGCTATGCAAGGTGTTGATTTCGTCATACACGCAGCAGCGCTCAAGCAGGTTCCGGCCGCTGAATATAATCCGATGGAGTGCATCAAGACCAATATTCACGGCGCAGAAAATGTAATCCAAGCCGCACTTCACAATAATGTAGAAAAAATAGTAGCTCTCTCAACCGACAAAGCCGCAAACCCTATCAATCTTTACGGCGCTACCAAACTAGCCTCCGATAAGCTCTTTGTAGCCGCAAACAATATGACAGGCAAAAGAAAGTGCAGATTTTCGGTAGCAAGATACGGAAATGTCATAGGTTCAAGAGGTTCTGTCGTGCCGTTTTTTAAGCAGCTTATTCTCGATGGCGCAAAAGAGCTTCCGATAACCGATGTTAATATGACAAGATTTCTTATTACGCTAGAGCAAGGCGTTGAATTTGTTCTAAAAGGTTTTGAGAGGATGTACGGCGGAGAGATATTTGTACCTAAAATCCCCTCTATGAAAATCACAGACCTAGCAACTGCTTTGGCGCCAAATCTAGCCCATAAGGTAGTCGGCATAAGACCGGGAGAAAAACTTCACGAGATTATGTGTCCTGCCGATGACAGTCACTTGACACTAGAGTTTGACGACCACTATGTTATACAGCCTACAATCAGATTTGCTCATATTGTGGAGTTTGCTACAAATGCGCTAGGCGAAAAAGGCAAAAAAGTAGAGCAAGGGTTTGAATATAATTCAGGCAACAACACTGAGTGGCTATCAAAAGAAGAGTTTTTAAAGATGTGCGAAGGTTGATAATTTGAGCTTTATACCATACGGCAAACAGTGCATAGAAGATGATGATATCCAAGCGGTAGTCGAGGTTTTAAAATCCGATTATTTGACCACCGGTCCAAAGGTAGCTGAGTTTGAAAAGGCTTTGTGTGAATATACGGGTGCGAAATATTGTGTAGCAGTTGCCAATGGGACAGCCGCTCTTCATTTGGCTTCTTTGGCTTTATTGGAAAAAGATGACAAGGTTTTAACTACTCCAAACTCTTTTGTAGCAACTTCAAACTCTATTTTGTATGCTGGCGCTAAGCCTATTTTTGTGGATATTAAAGAAGACGGCAATATTGATCTTGATTTATGTGAAAAATATTTAAAAAACGACAAATCGATAAAAGCTATTTACGGTGTTCATTTTTCTGGAAATCCGCTAAATCAAAAAAAACTAAAAGAGCTAAAAGAAAAATACAAAATAGTTATTTTAGAAGATTGCGCTCACTCTTTGGGTGCTGTTTTTGACGGTATAAAAGCCGCTTCTTGCGCTAATTCCGATTACTCTATTTTATCCTTTCATCCGGTTAAGCACATGACAACGGGCGAGGGCGGAGCCATAACCACAAATGATGAAAATATTTATAAAAAACTTCTATCATTAAGAGCTCACGGTATCGTAAGAGATGAAAAAAACATCCAAGACAAATGCATGGCGTACGACAGAAACAATAATCTAAATCCTTGGTATTATGAGATGCAAGAGCTTGGGTTCAATTACCGTATCACAGATTTTCAGTGCGCTTTGGGGCTTTCACAGATAAAAAAGCTTGATAGTTTTATAAAAAGAAGAAAAGAGATTGCAAAGAGATATGATGATGCTTTTAGGGATAACGAACACATAAAGCCTCTTTATCTTTTTGACGGCAACTCGTCTTATCATCTTTATGTCATAAGGGTTGATTTTGAGAAACTAAAAATCACAAAAGCCGAACTTTTTAAGAAGATGAGAGAAAAAAACATAGGACTCCAGCTTCATTATATACCGATAAACAAGCAGCCGTTTTATAAAACACTAGGTTTTGGAAGTGAAAATACGCCAATAATGGATAAGTATTATAAAGAGGCTTTTTCTCTGCCGATGTATCCTTGTATGAAAGATGATGAGCAGCGGTTTGTTGTGGATTCTGTTGCAGACATATTAAAATTGGCTAAAAAACAAATCTAAGCACAAGAGAAGAGTAGCTAAAATCACTCTTTGGATATCTCTCTACATTTGCATTTGGATCGGCATCAACTCTGCCTTCTTGAAGTTTTACTCCCAATCCTAGTTTTTCACTGTGGTTATAAAAAACAGAAACACCGAAGCTTTTTCCTATTGCAGGTACTGTTTTTCCAAAATGATGGATAGAAAAATTTCCGCCTATTGTTATGTATTTGAAATTATATTCGGCGATTAAAAGATGAAGATTATATAAATTATGCGAATCTTTTACCAAAGGCGAAAGTTTGTTCAAGATAGCTCCGCCGCCCATTCCCAAATAAAAATTACTCTCAATGGACGATGGTTTTAGCAGCGAGAAGCCAAGCTCAAGTCCGTCTATTTCTTTTTGTTGTTTTATATCTTGCGATGAGTAAAAATCAGAATATTCAAAATGCGTAGGCGCTATATCAAAATAAATTTTGTTTTTTTCTGCCGAGAGCAGAGTGTTTATAAATAAAAAAAGAGCTAAGAGTATAATTTTCAAGTTAAATACCAATCCTTAATCCAAGATACAAAAAATCTTCTCCAAAAGTCGTGTTTCCGCCATAAATTTGGGCTTTGTAGTTAAATTTTTCATATTCCTTTGCGTATTCCACACTAGCCTCTAGCCCTCTTTCATAATCAAAAGCCGAGTAATTTTCATGCTCGATTACTCTTGTTTTGATATCTATTTCGCTTTTTTCGCTTAGCTTGTGGTTTAGATTTAGATAGTGAAAATTTCCACCCGTTCTATCGCCGTCATTTAGAGTATCGCCGACCCAGCTTCCCATAACGCTTCCATCGTTTGTGTAGCCGTTTTGGTATATGTGGTGTATGTACCACGCACTTTGTCTTTCAATAAATTCATAGCACAAGGAGCTGTTTTTTGTCAAAAAAGGGAGATAAATTCCGAATCCGGCTATTTGATTTCCAAGCTGAGTGTTGTCGTGAGATGCCGTATCTTCTCCGCCGTAAAGATAGTATAGACTAAGAGGCGTCTCTTTTATTTCGGCATTCATTTTGAATGTAATTGATGCTTGCTGATTGCCGAATTCATAGTTCGGGTCGCTGCTATCAAATTCAGAGCCTCCAGAGTTATCTTTATTGACAGGATCTATGATTGCGTACGCTACATCTTTTAGCCCCACACTTCTTTTCCCGCCGCCAAACTGAAAAGTCCTATTAAGTCCTATCTCAAGCCATTCAGCGATGTGAAAGTTAAAATGCATCCCCAAGATCGCAGGATTTCCGGAATATAAAGCATCACCGTATCTTATACCGTCGGTCTCCTCTAGCTTGCTTACAAAAAGCTCATAGTTGAACTTTGCGAAGCCAAAAGGCTCTATATTTGAGATAGTAACGGATGGTGAGTTTATAGCGTTGGTGCTAAAAAGCATCGAGCCGTTTTTAAAAGCAGAGAACCAATGATCTCTATACCCAGCATCAATCTGAAAATAATCCCATCCAAAAGAAATATAGCTGTTATTTGTAGCTATTTTCATTTCATCATCTTTTTCATAGCCGTTTACATCAACAGATGCTTGAAGATAACTGCTTGGGTTAAGTAAAAAAGCCGCATGGAAATCATAGCTTGAGTTGATATCTTTTCCGTGAGAGTTTGGTATGGCTCTGTCGCCGTCGGATACTGCAAAAGCAGCTGTCATTCTCTCTTTGGCAAAACCGCCTGATAGTCTTGATATTTCATCATCTATTTTTTTATACAAAGACGGATAGCTATCTTCTATTTTTTTATTATATATTTTTATCATTTTTAAAGAGTAGGGCTTTTTTGCGGTTGGCATATTAGCAATAACCGCCATTTTTTCAACATCATTCATCAGAGGATTGTCTAATGGAAGATACAAAGATGAGGCAAGAAGCCAAATAGGAAGAAGTATTATTAGAAGTTTTTTCATAAATTTTTATATATTCCCCTATGTGTTTTTTATGTTTATTGTTGTTATTTTTAAGCCAAGATTTTTAAAGTCCTCGAAATTGTTGGTAACTATTTCAAATCCATGAACAATCGCCGTGGCACCTATGATAGCATCCGGAGTTTTTATTTTAAATTGTTGCCTGTTTTTTATTGTTTGATTTGCTACGACTTCATCAAGTTCATATACGGTTGCGTTTGAGATAAATTCTTTTGCTTTTTTATTTAACTCTTCGTCTTGTTTCAGCTGATGCCAACTTAAAAATTCTATTTTTGTAATAATAGAAATATTGAAACTATGTTTAAGTATTTCCAGTAAAGACTCATCATCTGTAATGCCATTAAAAAAATAGATTACAATATTGCTATCCAATAGGTATTTGTTTTTCAAAATTATTCCCATTCATTTTTGCTAGCTGTTAAGTATTTATCTAAAGCTTCTTTGCTTGAAGACGCTAGCCCATAAAACTCTTTTGGGTTGAATATTTTTGGTGTTGATTTTTCTTTACTTTCTTTTAGATCAAACACGGGCAATACGATAACCTCGATATCTTTATTAAGATATTCTTTTGGTATGTGCAAACTATAGTATTCGTTAGTGGGTTT
>JAUPLZ010000148.1 GCA_030836705.1 Campylobacterota bacterium | reverse complement strand
TCGTTATGATTTTTTTGTATAATTAACTTTTTTATTTTATTCCAATGGAAAATTATGCTATCAAACGATATATCGCTCTTTAAGGAATCAAGAGTCGAGATTAGAGCCTATTTGGTCTATCTCATGCAAAAAAACATACCTTGTACTCTTCCTAGTATTAATCTTGATACTGTTTTAGCAGGTGTTAAGAGTCTAAGAAGAGAGGTTGATTTTGTTGAAGCTTTTTATATTCTTGATGCTCAAGGCAATCAAGTCTCAGATACTATTTCTCCAATAGCGGCTTTTAGAAAAAAAGACAAAGGTACTAATAGAAGTCATAGAGCCTATTACTATAAAGCAGTTAGAGAGAAAAAAGCAATACTTACTGATCCTTATCCGTCGCTTCTTACAAATAGGCTAACAATAAGCATGTCAATGCCTGTTTATAATGAGCATAAGCAGCTGCAATATATTGCAGTGATGGATATTCCTCTGGTTAATATCGAGAAAATTGTTTATCCCGATAGAGCCGGTAGAACATTTATAAAATTTAACAAAATTACATATTCTATATTTTCTGTAGCGCTTTTGGGAATAGCTTTTTTGCTTTTATTTAAAGGAATGTCAACTCTTATTGAATATGGACTTCATCCAACCGACATAGATTTAAAACACATTTTTGAGTCTACTATTTTACTTACTTTATCGCTTGCTATTTTTGATTTGGTCAAAACTATTTTTGAGGAAGAGGTTTTGGGCAAGCACAAAAAAGATACCGATATGCGAAATAAAACAATGGCTAAATTTATCGGTTCAATTATAATTGCTTTGGCAATTGAGGCGCTTATGCTTGTTTTCAAGTCAGCGCTTACCGACCCATCACAGCTTATGTATGCGACATATATTATAGGCGGCGTTACCGTGCTTATATTAGCACTTGCTTATTACATAAAAAACACCTCTGAAAAACAGCTAAACGAGAGAAGCGATTCATGAAAATAGGCATAGTGAATTATAAAATGGGCAATATAGCCAGTCTTATAAATTCTCTTGAAAAAGTAGGTTCGCACGGCATTTTGGTCTCTACGGCAGAAGAGATAAAAAAATGCGATAAGTTAATACTTCCAGGGGTTGGCGCATTTAATGATGCGGCAGAGCACCTTAAAGAAGCAAATCTTGACGAGGCTATAAAGGAGTATGCAAAAAGTGGCAAATATCTTTTTGGAGTATGTCTTGGAATGCAGCTTCTTTTTGAAAAAAGCGAAGAATCGCAGGGTGTAAGAGGGTTGGAGCTTATTAAGGGAGAGGTTGTACATTTTAATAAAAACAACAATTTAAAAATTCCGCACATGGGCTGGAATAGGGTTGATATTCAAAAGGAAGATTCTATCTTTTCTGGGCTTGTTAAAAATTTTTATCTCTATTTCGTGCACTCATACCATGTAAATTGTGACAGCAAATATATTCTTTCTACAACCGATTATGGCGAGAGTTTTGTAAGTGCGGTAAGGCATGAAAATATCTATGGATTGCAACCGCATCCGGAAAAAAGTCATGACAATGGACTAAAGATACTAAAAAATTTTGTGGAGTTGAAATGACAATTTTTCCGGCAATAGATTTAAAAGATGGGCAAGCGGTAAGGCTTACAAAAGGTCTTATGGATAGTGCGAAGATATACAGCAATGAGCCTTATAAGCTCGCTAAATTTTTTGAAGAATCAGGGAGTGAGTGGCTTCATGTTGTTGATTTAAACGGAGCTTTTGCAGGAGAGCCTAGAAATCTTGATCAGATAAGAAAAATAAGAGAGTCAACAGCGCTGAAAGTACAATTAGGCGGCGGAATAAGAGATGAAGACGGCATAAAAAGATATTTGGATTTAGGTATAAACAGGCTTATTCTTGGCTCAATTGCACTAAAAAACCCTGAGTTTGTAAAAAAGATGGCAAAAAAATACCCAATAGCGGTAGGAATAGATGCAATAGATGGTTTTGTAGCGGTAGAGGGCTGGGCGCAAACAAGCAAAATAAAAGCTGCAGAACTAGCTTGCAAGTTTGCAGATGCCGGTGTTGAGGCAATAATTTGCACAGATGTAGGAAGAGATGGTACACTTAGCGGGATAAATGTCGATTTTACTCTTGAAATTGCTCGTGCGAGTGGTTTAAAAACAATAGCAAGCGGCGGATTGAGCTCGCTTGAAGATATTAAAAAACTAAAAGAGCACAAAGAGATTTTTGGTGCCATAATAGGCAAGGCGTATTATGAAGGGAAGCTTAATATTAAAGAAGCTTTAATGTTAGTTAAATGATAATTAGACAATAAACATATTCAAAAAAGGATTCGATTTTGAAAATACTTGTGGTTGATGATAGTTCTACAATGAGACGAATCATAAAAAACACACTAAATAGACTAGGTTATAAGGACATTTTTGAAGGCGAGCATGGTGTTGAAGCTTGGGATGTTCTTCAAAAAAATCCTGATATCGATGTTTTAATTACTGATTGGAATATGCCTGAGATGAACGGATTGGAACTTGTTCAAAAAGTAAGAGCAGAAGCGAAGTATGCTAGCATGCCAATTATAATGGTAACGACAGAGGGCGGAAAGACAGAAGTTATTACAGCGCTTAAGGCCGGAGTAAATAACTACATAGTTAAGCCATTTACACCCCAAGTTCTAAAAGAAAAGCTTGGCGCAGTATTGGGAGAAGAATAAAACAGTTGATGGATCAATACTATTATGAGTTGATCATAAAAATTGATAAATATATCGATATTTTTCAAGGCTACATTCTAGATATTACAGGTGCGGCGGTTGAGCAAACCGAAATTGATGGCGTTGGTGCGATAATTTTAAGAACGCAAGAAGATCCGACTGTTTATATAGAAATGATTAAATCTCACAAAGAGTCTCTTGAGGAGATATTTGAAGATGAGATTACATGCCGGTTCTCTCTTGAAAAAAAAGAAAATAAAGATTGGATTCAGAGCTATAAAGATGGATTTGAGCCTTTTAAGCTAGGCTCTTTTTATATTCATGCTTCTTGGCATCAAGATTTGAGCGATGCTATAAATATTGTTATAGATCCAGAGCTTAGTTTCGGCACAGGTCATCACGCAACTACTAGAGTTTGTCTGCTGGCTATAGAAAAATATATCAAAAGAGGTCAGACATTTTTAGATGTTGGGTGTGGTAGCGGTATATTAAGCATAGCTGCTGCCAAGCTTGGTGCGGAAGTTTCTTTGTGTGATATTGATGCTCTTTCGATTGAAAATGCAAATATAAATCTTAATAATAATAGTGTTAATGCGAAAGAGATATGGGAAGGCTCTGTTTTAGAAAGTAAAGAAAAATATGATATGGTTGTTGCGAATATTGTAAGTGATGTTTTGATTTTTTTAAAAAAAGATATAATTTCGCGCATGAAAAAAGATTCCATACTTATTCTTTCCGGAATTTTGGATAAGTATGAGCAAAAAGTAATGACTGTTTATTCTGCTCTAACCCTTATTGATAAAATAAGAGATGGTGAATGGGTGTGTCTTATATATAAAAAAGAGGAATAATGAAAAAAAAACAAGAGAAGCAAGATAATAAAAAGCAAGGGAATAACTTTTTTAATCAAAACCCTATACTTTTATTTGCGATATTTTCTATTATTGCAGTTTTGGTTTTTAAAAATTTTGTAAATGATACGGTTGTTGGCGAAGATGGTTTGGCTAGCGATCAAAACACAAAAAAAATTACTAAAAACTTAGGATATTATGAATTTAAAGAGCTTGTAAAAGCCGGACAGATTGAATTTGTAGGAATTGGGCAAAATGTTATAAAAGCAACTTCTAGCGCAGAAGGCGTTAAAGTTGTGTATGTTATAAAAAGAATAGTGCCTGATAATCAGCTTTTGCCGCTTCTTGAAGAGCATAGAGTAAAGTATAGCGGATACAGTGAAGATAATTGGCTGAGCGATTTGCTTTTTGGTTGGGTGTTGCCTATATTTATATTTTTTGGAATTTGGATGCTTCTTACAAGCAGAATGCAAAAAAGCATGGGTGGCGGAGTGCTTGGCATAGGAAGCAGCAAAAGGCTTGTAAATTCAGAAAAGCCTGATGTTAAATTTGCAGATGTTGCCGGAAATGATGAGGCAAAAGAAGAGGTTAAGGAGATAATCGACTTCTTAAGATCTCCGGATAGATATATAGATTTGGGAGCAAAACTTCCAAAAGGGGTGCTTTTGGTAGGACCTCCTGGAACTGGTAAAACGCTTTTGGCAAAGGCTGTTGCCGGTGAAGCTGATGTACCGTTTTTTAGTATTTCGGCTTCAAGTTTTATAGAGATGTTTGTTGGTGTCGGTGCCGCAAGGGTTAGAGATCTTTTTGAGCAGGCAAAAAAAGAGTCACCGTCGATAATTTTTATTGATGAGCTTGATGCACTTGGAAAAAGCAGAGCTGCAAGCGGATTTGGCGGAAATGATGAGAGAGAGCAGACCCTAAACCAGCTTCTTGCGGAAATGGATGGTTTTGGCAGTGAATCTCCGGTCATAATACTAGCCGCTACAAATAGACCTGAGATTTTAGATGCTGCGCTTTTAAGACCGGGAAGATTTGATAGGCAGGTGCTAGTAGATAAGCCTGACTTTAAGGGTCGATTAGAGATTTTGAAAGTTCATGTCAAAAACATAAAAACAGCCAAAGATATAGATTTAGAAGATTTGGCAAAAATAACTGCGGGATTAGCCGGTGCGGATCTTGC
>JAUPLZ010000147.1 GCA_030836705.1 Campylobacterota bacterium | reverse complement strand
GCAGGGATTACTTCCATTTCATCTATATCATTAAATAAATCCGGAATGCTTGAATCTATAGATTTTTCATTTGTGTGACTGTGGATTTTGTTGTTTATTTTTTCCTTGAATCTGCTTAGAACTTTTTTTGCTCTATCGATTCCAAGGTCAATTGCCGCATAGAGATCTTTATCTATTTGGTTAATTACTACCGTATCTCTTTTTGCAAGTTGAATGGTGAATTCGATTGCGAATAGGTCTTTTTTGTCTTTTTTTGCATCAGAAATAATAGCTTTTATAGCAATAATATCAAGATTGTATTTGTCAAGTTGTGAAAATGCACTCTCTATATAATTTCTAATTGGATCTGTTAGTTCTATTTTTTTGCTAACTATACTTGTGTTCATAGTATTTCCTTGATTGATTTATTTTAAAAACAATTATACACGCGATAGCTTTAATCGACAATGCTATAATCATAAAAATAATTAATTAAGGTTTGTTTTGAGAGTTTTGTTTATAGGCGATATCGTCGCAAAGCCAGGGAGAGAGATTTTAAAAAAACATCTAGCAGTGTTAAAAAAAGAGATGAATATAGATATTGTGATAGCCAACTGTGAAAATTTAGCGCATGGTTTTGGCATGACGGCAAAAACAATAGATGAAGTGATTTTATACGGTGTTGATATTATTACCGGAGGAAATCACTCGTGGGATAAAAAAGAGATAAATCCGTTTTATGATTCTTATAATATGCTAAGACCTATAAATTTTCCAGATGGCGTTTGCGGTAGAGGAAGTTTGGTTTTTGAGAAAAATTTGCAAAAATTGGCAGTTGTGAATCTTTTGGGTCATTACGGAATGGGCATGGTCGAAAACCCATTTAATATGATAGAAAAAGAGGTTCAAAGATTGCAAAACGAAGGTATTAAAAACATTATTATAGATTTTCATGCAGAAGCTACTAGCGAAAAAAATGCACTTTTGTTTATGTTAAAGTCAAAAGTATCTTTTATAGCCGGCACCCACACACACATAGGTACTGACGACCTTTTGATAAAAGACGGCACCGGATATGTAAGCGATGTCGGACTTACTGGATGTATGGATGGAATTATCGGTATGGATATTGATGCTCCTATTTATAGATTTAAAACAGGAATTAAAAAAAACTATGATATTCCAAAAAAATGCAAAAAAATTTTTCAAGCAATTATCATAGATATTGATGGGAACGGGAGATGTATTGATGCAAAAAAAATTAAAGCCTATGATGATCAAGCGCCGGTGATTACTATGGAATCAGTGAGAATATAAATATGCAAAATAGCTTTGAACTTTTTGAGTCTTTATACAAATTACAGCTTATAGACCTTGACAAAACTCCTCTTTGGTGGCCAGATGCGGGCGGGTTTCAAACCCTGCTTGAAGTCATACTTACTCAGCAAACTAGATGGGAAAAGGTAAATGAAAGCATAAGATTTTTAAAAACTTTGGATATGTTTTCGCTTGAAAAAATAATAGCTGCCGAGCAGTGGAGAGTCGCTAGTGCGATAGTGCCAAGCGGTTTTTACAATCAAAAAGCCAGTAGAATAATAAAGCTTTGCAAAAATATAAAAGAGGAATTTGATAATTTTGAGAGTTTTAAAGAAAGCGTTACAAGAGGGTGGCTTTTGGCTCAAAGCGGAATAGGGCAAGAGAGTGCAGATGCTATCTTGTGCTACATATGCAAAAAAGAGACAATGGTTGTAGATAGCTATACTGCTAGGCTTCTTGGCGAATTTGGGTTTGCTTTTGAGAGTTATGAAGAGATTCAGGAGTGGCTTGAGTTTGGAATATTTGAAAATCAAGATCTTATTTTTCAAAAATATAAAGAGTTAAAAGATTTAAATATGGTTTTTTGTATATTTCACGGATTGATAGTGGAATATTGCAAGCAAAACTGCAAAAAAAGCGAAGTAGACTTAAAAGGATTAAAATGAGTGATTTTATTGATTTTATAGCCGGTTTTTTAATGGTGGCATTTATGATATTTTTGATAGCTGGTTATCATAATCAAAAATATAAAGAGCGAAAAAATGAAAAAGATGAGCAAAATTAAAGTTAATTTTTAAGCAAAAATTTTGTACTATTAATAATATTTTTAATGAAAGTTTAAACATAGGGGTAAAAATGCTAGAGATTCCATTTTATAGAAAGTCAATAGATAGCATTAATGATAGTTATTTAAGAAGCGCTATGGCTGATAATTGCTCAAAATTTATTAATGATTTTGAAAATGATTTTAAAAAATATATAGGTTGTGAATATGCAGTGTCTACCATAAATGCGTATACTGCCATTCATCTTGCTCTTTGTGCGGTTGATATAAAAAGAGGGGATAAAATACTTTGTTCTGTAAATATTCATCCGTCCATACCGTCTGCTATAAGACAGTTTGATGCCGAGCCTATATTTGTAGATGTTGATGAAACGACTTACAATTTGGATCTTGATAAGTTACAAGAGACTCTAAAAGAGAGAAAAGTAAAAAAATTAAGAGGCATAGTTGTTTCTTTTATCGGCGGACAACCGATAGACATGGATAAGTTCGCTCAAATAGTAAGAAAAAATAAAATTTTTGTTATAGAAGATGCCACCGATGCGCTTGGTGCTACATTTAAAAATAAAAGAATAGGTTCTTTTAATGCCGATATGACCATTTTTTCTTTTATGCCTTTTAGAAAAAATATACCGGCGCAAGGTGCGATGCTAACTACAAATGATGATGAGTTATATGAAAAAGCTATTTTGATGAGAAATCATGCGATAAAAAAAGATGAAACAAAAACTATCGAATATTTGTATGATGTTGTAGGTGCTGGATGTGATTATAATATTTCAGGAGTTGATGCGGCGTATTGCAGAACGGTTTT
>JAUPLZ010000146.1 GCA_030836705.1 Campylobacterota bacterium | reverse complement strand
TAAATAGATTAACGCTAAGCTCTAGACCTACTTTTTTTTCCTCTTCTTCTGATAGTTTATTTGCATTAAAGAGCTTGTCTGTCCAAATACTAGGTACATGAATTCCTGGAACATGCGAGGATAAAAATTGTGCAGTTTTTAGTTTTGTAATAGGAAAAAGACCTAAGATTAATTGCGAATTGGCTCTTTCGTCTTTAAATGAACTTTTTGCTTCATTAAAAACATCTATAAGAGCTTGCGCGTTTTGTATGTCATAAACAGGTTGGGTTATGATTCCAACGGCTCCATTTTGAATTTTTTTGTACATTTTTTTTTGTACATTTTTAAAATTTTTACTATATGCGTTTGAAACTGCAAATGGATAGATTTTTTTCGGCGCAACCAAAAATTGTTTGCCTGCATAATCGATTCCTGCATTAAAATACTTAACAATATTCAAAAGCATCGTGCTATCGGCTTCAAAAACACCTTTTGCGTTTGGCTGGTCGCTCATTTTTGCAGGGTCGCCGGTAACCATCAAAAAAGCTCTTATGTCAAACTCATTAGCACCTAGTATGTCTGATTGAAGTGCGATTATATTTTTATCTCGCATACTCATTGTCGCAATAACAGGCTTTTTGAACTCATTTTGTAGTTTTATTGATGCCAAAATAGCGTTGTATTTAAGTTTTGCCAAAGGATTATCTGTGATTGTAAAGCCGTCTATTTTGTGAGCGAAATCAAGCTCTTTGATTTTGTCTATCGTATTTTGAAATATTGCGCTATGGCTTGGCGATACTTCAAGAGTGATATATTTATCGCTTTTAAGCTTATTTATTAGATTTTCAAACATCATAACCCTTATTGTATAATACAGATTTATTTGAGATTATAAGGTAATATTGATGAAATTATGCGTTATGGATTTTGATTCAACTCTTATGGATGGCGAAACTATTGATATGATAGCCGGACTTGCCGGTATCAAAAAAGAGATTTCCGCTATAACAAAAGAGGCAATGGATGGGAAGCTTGACTTTTTTGA
Organism: Campylobacterota bacterium; assembly: GCA_030836705.1. Taxonomy (GTDB): domain Bacteria; phylum Campylobacterota; class Campylobacteria; order Campylobacterales; family SZUA-545; genus JAUPLZ01. The sequence goes on along the minus strand of JAUPLZ010000146.1, from coordinate 2,611 downwards.
GTCTCTTACAAAAAGAGTAGGGCTTTTAAAAGGCGTCGAGTATAAAAAGGTTGATGAGTTGTGTGCGAATTTGCCGTATATGCCTGGTGCAAAAGAGCTAATAGATAGTTTGAAAAAAAACAATTACAAAGTTATGGTTTTTTCAGGCGGTTTTAGAAATGCTACTTCAAGAGCCAAAGATGCACTTGGTTTTGATGCAGATTTTTCAAATATACTCCATCAAAAAGACGGCTATCTTACAGGACTTGTCGGTGGTGATATGATGTTTGATTTCTCAAAGGGAGATATGCTTTTAAGATTGCAGTCGATTCTAGGGGTTGGGCAAGAAGAGACTATTGTAATAGGCGACGGCGCAAATGATAGATCTATGTTTAAGTATGCTAGCAAAAAGGTTGCATTTTGCGCTCATGAGATATTAAAAAAAGAAGCCAACATTATAATCAATAAAAAAGATCTAAGAGAAGTTATTCCATATTTATCATAAGAAGCTAAGGATAAAAATTTTTAAAAAATTCATTTAAAGAAGATGAAGAACAAGGTAGCGAGGTTGAGTTTTAATGCAAAATTAGAGGAAGCTGACATTAGGAGAAAAGAAACAAAATGACAGAAAATAAAAAAGTAGCACTTATCACCGGCATTACAGGTCAAGACGGCTCATATTTGGCTGAGTTTTTACTCAAAAAAGGTTATATAGTTCACGGTATAAAAAGAAGAGCTTCTCTTTTTAATACGGATAGGATTGACCATCTTTATCAAGACCCTCATGTAGAAAACAGAAACCTAATACTTCATTATGGTGATATGACAGACTCTATGAATTTAACAAGAATCATTCAAGAAACTCAACCGGATGAAATCTATAATCTTGCCGCTATGAGCCATGTTCATGTATCTTTTGAAACACCTGAATATGTAGCAAATGCAGACGGTACAGGAACTCTTAGAATTCTTGAAGCTGTAAAGCTTCTAGGACTTACTAAAAAAACTAAAATCTATCAAGCTTCTACTTCTGAACTCTATGGAAAGGTGCAAGAGACTCCACAGAGTGAAACAACCCCGTTCTATCCAAGAAGCCCATATGCAGTTGCTAAAATGTATGCGTACTGGATTACTGTAAACTATAGAGAAGCTTATGGAATGTTTGCATGTAATGGAATCCTCTTCAATCATGAATCACCAGTGCGAGGAGAGACATTTGTAACTAGAAAAATTACAAGAGCTGTTTCTAAAATAGCTCTTAGACTTCAAGACAAACTATATCTAGGCAATCTTGATGCAAAAAGAGATTGGGGTCATGCAAAAGATTATGTAAGAATGATGTGGATGATACTTCAAGCCAAAGAAGCAGAAGACTGGGTAATCGCTACCGGTCAGACAACTACTGTTAGAGATTTTGTAAAGATGAGTTTCGCATATGTCGGCATAGAGCTTGAGTTCAAAGGCGAGGGTGTCGATGAAAAGGGTTATATCAAGTCTTGTGCTAACCCAGACTATCAAGTGGAAATCGGTAAAGAGGTAGTAGCTGTAGATTCAAGATATTTTAGACCAACAGAAGTTGATTTGCTCTTAGGAGACCCTTCAAAAGCAGAACAAAAACTAGGCTGGAATAGAGAGTATAAACTTCAAGACTTGGTAAACGATATGATGAAATCAGATCTTAAGCTCATGACAAAAGATGTTTATCTAAAAGACGGCGGTTATAAGATTATGAGTTATTTTGAGTAAAAAGGATACAAATGCATACAATCAAACTAAATGTTCAAGATAGTATATACAGCCATGTTATGTTTTTATTAAAAAGCTTAAATACTAAAGAGTTAGAAATAATCGAAGATAAAACTATTGTTGAGGAAAAACCAAAGAAAAAAAGATTAAATGCAATCAGTATAAATACAAAGGGATTTAAATTTGACAGAGAAGAAGCAAATGCTAGATAGAATTTTTCTAGATACAAATGTTATTCTTTATTCGTATTCGGAGGATGATATATATAAACAAAATATTTCTCAGGAGATATTAGGAAATAATATTTTTAATACTTTTATTTCAAAACAAGTTGTAAATGAAATAATAAATATATTGTTAAAAAAAATCAAATTGTCATCTGAAAAAGTGGAAAATGTTATTTTAGAGCTTGATAGTGAATTTGAAATATTTGATTTCACTCTAGCTACTCAAATAAAGGCAATTCGACTGAAAAAAGATTATAATCTACAGTTTTATGATGCTTTGATTATAGCAACAGCATTAGAAAATAATTGCACTATTTTGTATAGTGAAGATATGCAAGATGGTCTTGTGGTAGAAAATAAACTTACTATAATTAATCCATTTAAGGGTGCAAATGAACAAAACCTCTAAAATATACATAGCCGGACATCGCGGACTTGTAGGTAGTGCAATAGTCAAAAACTTAAAATTAAAAGGCTATGCAAATCTAATCACAAGAACGCATAAAGAACTAGACCTAACCAATCAAAAAGCCGTTGAAGAATTCTTTACTCTCAAAAAACCTGAATATGTAATACTAGCCGCTGCAAAAGTAGGCGGCATAGTTGCAAACAACACATATAGGGCAGACTTTATCTATGAAAATCTAGCTATTCAAAAC
>JAUPLZ010000145.1 GCA_030836705.1 Campylobacterota bacterium | reverse complement strand
GTCGATTTTATAGAAGGAAGATACCTTCTTTTAAGTGATAGTGGACAGGGCGGGTATGCCAATATGTGGATACATGAAAACAACACTACAACACAGCTGATCAGCCCAAAAGACAAAAAAGCGTTGGTAAAAGCCCGTTTTATCGATAAAGAACATGTGCTGCTTGCTTATTTGAGCAATGAAGTGGCTCTTTTAAATATCGAAACCAAAAAAGAATTGTACCGCCTTCAGTTAAGCGAATCTAAATTTTCTGATTTTGCCCTCAATGAAGAGAAGAATGTAGCTGTTTATAGCTGTGAGAGCGGCGTATTGAATGTCATAGATGTTCCCAACGGAAAAATTATCAAGGAACTAAAAGGGATCAATCTTGATAATGTGTATAAGGTAGATTTTAAACAAGGCATTGTTTCCGGAGCAGGTCAAGACAGAAGAGGTTCTCTTTATGACGTTGCCACAGGGAAGGGTGATTATATTGAAGGGAATTTTCTTATTTATGCCACGGGATTAAGCCCTGAGGCCAAAAAGGTGGCGTTCGCAATGGATGAGCGTAATGATATTTCTGTATACAGTGTTGATACCAAGTCAAAAATAGCCGTTCTTCAAGGCCAAAAAAGTACGTTAAATACCATTATTTTCAAAGATGAAAAAATACTGTTTTCTACAAGTGAAGATAATACGGTCATGATGTGGGAGTTAAAATAAATCGTTTGGTTAATGTCAATGTGTTGTTGACACTAGCAATTTACTAAAATTTAAGGAGATGCAATGGATACCTCATTTGATATGTTTATAGAGACAGAAGTGCCGGAGAATGAATTGATTATTTCAAGAACGAATTTGAGCGGCGTTATTACATACGCCAACGAAACATTCGCCAGAATAAGCGGCTATGACGTTGACGAGCTTGTTGGGAAGCCGCATAGCGTAGTAAGGCATCCCGATATGCCAAAGTCCGTCTTTAAGGATTTATGGGATACTCTTGCACTTGGAAAAAATTGGCAAGGTGTTGTTAAAAATAGACGCAGTGACAATGGGTATTATTGGGTTCATGCGGATATTTCCGGGGTCTATAAGGACGGAAAGCTTATAGAATACAAATCGCTTCGTTCTCCTGTTGATAGAGAAACCAAAATAAAAATGCAAAACCATTATGATGCACTTCGAAAAACCGAAGAAAAAAATTCACGGGTTGTACTTTATCTCACGGACGAACAGCTCGAAGCAATTGCCAAAGTCATCTGATCACCCTGTTTTTGGTGATACAATTTGGTTACAATAGACAAAAAAAGGAATAATAAATGAATATATCAAGTATTGTGGTTCAAGTAAGATCAGAAAGATATGATGAAGTCAAAGATGCATTAGAAGCAAGCGGTTTATGCGACTATCATTTCGGGGATAAAAAAAGAGGAAAGATTATCATCACGATCGAAGGCAAAAATGTCGAAGAGGAAATTAAAAAACTAAAAGGCGTTCAGGTAATTCCGGGAGTCATTGCGGCAGATATGATGCAAACCTACCAAGAAGAGCTTGATGAGGCCATCAAGGAGCTTGAGGCTGCTGACAGCGTGCCTGATATCCTTCAGGATGAAACGATAGATATTCGGGATATCGTGTATCACGGCGACTTAAGAAAAAAAGATCTGTAAATGTCGGGCCTTATAACTTCAACCATAAAAACCAACCCGATGGGGCGTTGGTATATTGAGATTAGCGATACTGCAAAGCCTGAAAGTATCGAGATATGTCTTGATATTGAGGAGTATGCTAAAAAAATTGCAGTTATGGGGAAAGATTATGATGGAAAGATTGAGGTCGCATGGTCAGCCGATAGCGATGTCACCCCGGTGCAAATCCATGAAGTACGCCGGCAGATGATGGCTTATGAGGCCGAACAGGAGGCGATTGACAATGTTACGGCCGAAAATCAAGCGCAGTCCTTTGAATCTTGAAAAGTATTGTGTTGGAGATCTACGGAGCAGGTGTACTCTTTTTTTATTACTTTAAATATATCATCCTTATAGGACTGCCCGTGCTTTATTATGGGCTTGAATATGAGTCAAACACTATATTAAATATCTTATGGGCCTATTGTCTCTTGTTGATAGGAAAAGACTTTATTTTTATATTTTTCTTTAGAAAATCCGATAGGAAAAACTAAGTTCCCATATCAAACCTCTTTCATATTTTGAAGACTTTTAGTATTGACAATATATTAAAGTCTTTTTTAAATAATTTTATCAATGGGTTTTTGTTATTTTGTTTACCAAGCATTCTTATTTAAAATAAGGCTACTTAGAGATTCTTAAAGGATTTTTTATGATAATATTTTTCAATTTTATCATAATTAATTTTTTACTAATTTAAAACGCGTTATTATAATTATATGTTTTAATTATAGAAAAAGGCGAGGATGAAGAGGAGGGTTAAATATGAATAGATATTTCTTTAAAGGCACACTTCTATGAATCATATATTAATAGTAGAAGACGATAAACTCCTCGCACAAACTTTAGAAGATATTTTGGATGTCAATGGTTTTAGCTCTAAGATAGCAAACAACTATGAGGAAGCCATTGAATTGGATCGTTCCGAAAAGTTTGATCTTTATCTTTTAGACATAAACCTTCCAATTTCAAGCGGTATAAGGCTGCTAAAAGAATTAAGAATAAATAATATGCACAAGCCAGCTATTTTTTTAACCTCCCATAAAGAAAAAGAGGTATTAAATGAGGCCTTTTCAAGTGGCTGTGATGATTTTATCAAAAAACCATTCGATAATGACGAGTTGATCCACAGAATAGAGGCTGTGCTTAAAAGAACGGCCGCTTACAATACCGAAATCAAATTAACCCAAGATATATCCTATGATATAAAGGATTGTGTTTTATCTACCCCGAAAGGAAGTACGAAACTTCCTCAAAAGTTGGCAAAACTGTTGGAAATTTTTATTGACAATAAAAATCAAATAGTCTCAAAAGAGTATATCATAAAACATGTATGGGGGGATGATACCTTCAGCAGCGGTTCTCTCAGAGTTTATATCACAAAGCTTAAAAATCTTCTCGGTAAAGATATGATAGAAAATATAAAAGGAGTAGGCTATAAACTCAAACTCTAATACTCATGCTCTTTTTCAGACATTAACATTTTTATTCTTGACACTATTTTCGTATATATGCATGGAAATACTGCGGGAAGTTTTTCATTTTAATGATATTGTTTTTTTTGTTGGAAATATAATTCTTATAACGGTTTTGGGATATCATCTGGCAAAAGTTATAGCAAAACCTTTTTTTGATTCTCAAGTAGCTATGGAAAAATATATAAAAAATACGCTTCATGAATTAAATATCCCTATAGCCACTATAGATGCGAATGTGAAACTTCTCGAAAGTATGCTCAAAGATGAAAAAAATTTAAAACGGCTACAAAGAATTTCCTGTTCATCCGCGAACCTTCAGGACTTGTATAATGAGCTTGAGTATCTTTTGCGAAAAGAAAACGGGAATATAGAGATAGAAGAGTTTGAATTGGAGGAGTTTTTAAATCAGGTAGTCAAAAAGTTTGATGATGTTAAAAAGGAAATACAAATTACAGTGAGTTGTCCTAAATACTATATAAAGTGTGATAAAAGAGGTTTTTCAAAAACAATAGAAAATCTCATCTCAAATGCTATTAAGTTTAACAAAAAAGACGGGTTCATACATATAGAGTTTAACAATGATAAGCTCTGCATAGAAGACAGCGGTATAGGGATAGAAAATCAAAATCTTTTTAGTATCTTTGAAAGATATTATAGAGAAGACAGCGGTATTTTTGGACACGGCATAGGATTGAGTATCGTTAAAGAGTTTTGCGATAACAACAAAATAGAAATAAAAATTTCTTCACAAAAAGATGTAGGCACGAAAATATGCCTGGATCTTAAAAATTTAATATCTAATTAATCATTCTTATGATAGCATTTAATTGTGCGCATATGTGCAAAATAATAAATTAAAAGAAAAATGTTTATAATAGGTTTTCTAAAAGTATTTAGAAATTTAATACACATAAGGAGTTTTTGATGAAAAGCTTGAAAGTTGCATTTATTGCAATGATGTTTGCCGTGATAGGTGCGTATGCGCAGGAAATGTTCCAATCCGTTCCGGAAAAAGAGGCTATTTTGCTTCAAAGCGGGGAAGATAAACTCTACTGCCCCAATTGCGGAATGAATCTGCCAAAGTATTATAAAACCTCTCATGCTGTTGAGTTAGCAGATGGAACACATAGACAATACTGTTCCATACACTGTTTGACAGAAGAGATGGAGATGGGATACCTAAGAGACAAAAAAGAGAGTATCAGATCTATCAAGGTGGTGGATATAGTAACCAATCAATTTATAGATGCCAAAAAGGCTTTCTATGTAGTGGGCAGCAATAAGCCGGGAACTATGACCATGACAAGCAAATATGCGTTTGCGCAAAAAGCACAAGCAGAAGAGTTTGCTTCAAAAAACGGCGGCACAGTGATGAGTTTTGACGAAACGTATAAAACTGCTGTCAATGATTTTACAAAAGACATGGGAATGCTTTTGGCAATGAAAAGCACAAAGATGTGGAAAATGGGAGAAACACTCTATAGCGCGAAATGCGATAAGGCGAAGATAGAAACATTCCATGCACACAATATAGGAACGATGAAGTCCATGATCAGAGATTCAAAAGCGTGCGGTGAGCTTGATGATATGCAGCTACAGGCTATTTCGCTTCACATTTGGGATCAAAAACTTGGCAATTTCGAAAAACAGTATGGGGCAAATGAAGAGATTAAAGCAAATGCTGAAATGTTTAAGAAAAAAATGATGGAACAAAAAAACCATGAATAACATGTTAAAAATAGCCGCAATATACATTGCGGCTGTTCTTTTGCTCACGCTTTCTGCAAATGCTAAAACCTTTAAAGAAAAAGCAACCATAAAAGACCCTGTACTTACACAAAAATGGTGCTCTATAAGCGCAGAAGAACTTAGCGATACCTACAAAACAAACTATATAGCAAAATTGACAGACGGTCAGACAAAACAGTATGCAGCATTAAGATTTTTGGCTGAAGATTATGATGCCATCAAAGCACGGATAAAAGAGATTTTAGTGGTGGATGCCAAAAGTCAGAAATTTGTAAATGCACTAACGGCACATTATGTAACAAACTCAAAAGCAAAAACAACCTATTCAAAATTTTCAAAAATAGCCTTTGAAAATGAAGCCGATGCAAAAGAATTTGTACAGCAATACGGTGGGGATATAAGAAATTTTGATTTTACTTTGTATCTTGCCATCAAAGATTTGGAACTGGATAGAGAATTTTTCAAGGCAAAAAAAAAGAAGCTTTATAAAAAGGGTGAAAAAATCTTTGAAAGATTGTGTGAAAAGTTTGATCCAAATCAGTATGCCTCTTTGCTTGATTTAAAAGTGGATATAGATGAAAAAAAACGATGCGGAAGATTAAGTGCTGATAACCTGCAGACAGTTTCTTTGTATTTGTGGGAAGTAAAAAGATTTGGCGATCTAAAGCAAAATAAAAATGTTATGAAAGTTCCCGATAAAGCAAAATGTCCGGTGTGCGGAATGTTTGTTTCCAAATATCCAAAATGGGCGGCGAAGATCGTCACAGAAGAGCATACGCACTATTTTGACGGTGTAAAAGATTTGATGAAATTTTATTTTACTCCTTCAAAGTTTGGATCCACACATAAAACAGAAGAGTTCAAAGAGATAAAAGTAACCGACTATTATACGCAAAATGAGATAGACGGTAAAAAAGCTTTCTATGTATTACATTCAAATGTATTTGGCCCTATGGGAAATGAATTGATTCCGTTTGAAACAGAAAAAGATGCAAATACGTTCTCAAAAGAACATAATGGAAAAGCGGTATTGAAATTTGATGACATTACAGAAGCAAAAGTGTACGAACTGGACAATTGAAGCAGCAATGAATAAATTTTATAAATATTTTTTGTCTATATTTATTGTGTTGCTGGCAGGTTTTTTAGTGATAGCTGCCAAAAAAACTGACTCATCCGGCATGATACCCGGGATGAATTCTCCTTTGGTTTTTGCATTTTCAACCAAAGAAACAGACATCAGGTTTGGATATGATAGATTTGGAATCGAAAAAACAGACAAAAACTCTTTTGTATATAAAACAAGGTAAGTAATCCATGAATTTTTTTAAATTTGCATCTTTGACATTGGTAAGGAATTTATCAAAAAACATTATAGTTTTTATTTTCTTTACACTGTTTATTTTTATAGCCTCTTCTTTTATATTTACCGCATCTTCGCTCCAAAATTCTCTGGATGCCGAGCTTGAAACGCAGCCGGACATCATTGTGCAGTATAAAAAAGCTTCCAGAAACCATCCTATAGATACTAGCATTATAGATGAAATAAGCGATATACCCGGAGTAGAAAAAGTATATGAGAGGATATTCGGCTATTATTTTTTTGATACAGCAAACAAACATATCAATGTCATTGGCATCGATTTTTTAGATGATGAGCAGGAAAAGCAGATCAAGCATTTGTATAAAAATTTTGATTTGAAGTCTTTTTTGCAAGAAGACAATATGCTTGTTTCCAGTTCAGTAAAAAAACTTTTAGAGCAATATTATTATGAAAAATTTTTCAATTTTATAGTAGAAGACGAAGAGCCCAAAAAAGTAAATATTTATGGAGTATTTGATAAAAAAATCAATCTTTTTTTAAATGATTCTGTAATTATGGAAATGGCTATGGCTAAAGATATTTTAGGTTATGAAGAAAATGAAGCAAGCGAAATAGCCATTATTGTGCCAAATAAACTCGAAATAGACAATATTGTCCAAAAATTGCTAGTGATCACCCCTACTTCAAAAATAATAACCAAAAATAATATGTATAAGTATTCTCATGAGCTGTATGATTATAAAGGGGGCATCTTTTTGTCTTTGTTTATTACTTCTTTTTTAGGATTTTTGGTGATATTTTATTCGCAGGCCAGTTCAATTAATGGGGCCGGAAAAAAACAAATTGGGATATTGAGGGCTATAGGATGGAGTATAAATGACATTATAAAGTGGAAAATGAGTGAAGCCGTGATTGTCTCATTTGTATCTTTTTTGAGCGGTGTTTTACTCTCATACGTTTATATCTTTTTATTTAAAAATAATATTTTTGTTTCTATTTTTTTAGGAAGTGAAAATGTGTATAAAGACATAATTCTTGAGCCGTTTTTTGACATCAATTCTTTTGTTATACTCTTTTTTATAACCATTATTCCTTATCTTGCCAGCACACTCCATCCGGCATGGAAAAGTTCGATTGCAGATCCGACGGAGGCAATAAAATGACAAATGTAATAGAAGTAGAAAAGTTAAATCTTATTTTTTCGCCAAATACATCAAGAGAGTTTCATGCGTTAAAAAATATTACAATGAGTATCAAAGAAGGTGAATTTTGTATATTAAAGGGCGTAAGCGGAAGCGGAAAAAGTACGCTTCTT
>JAUPLZ010000144.1 GCA_030836705.1 Campylobacterota bacterium | reverse complement strand
CTTCTACAACCTTGGCAATATTTTTTTCAATTTTGATAACTATTCTATATGTAGCGTTTGCAATATAAGTTTTTCGATAGCCCTCTAAATTTAAATTCTCGAGATTATAAAGTTTACTACTATATTTAAAAGGATCTTGTTTGTATTTTTGAAAATATTCAGCTACCTCTTTTAAGACTTCATCCGATAACTTTTCAAAATCTTCAAAAACTTCAGGATGAAACTCAATGCTATACATCAAACTCCTCGCTTTTTTAGGTAATCTTGGAGATCGCCTTCTGTAAGCATTTTTATTGGCTCCTTTTTATCAAGCATTCTCTCCTTGATTGCCCGAGCAATTTCCAAATCTTCCAAATAATCTTGAAGCTCTTTCATCCTTTCATATTCTGCTATGCCCAAAATAACAACTTCAGGTTTGTTGTGTCTTACAACAGCAAGTTTTTCTATAGAATGCGATGAAACTTTCTCAATGTATCCGCTAAGCGATTTTGAAAGCTCAGTAATACCAACCATCTCTTGTTGTGTATATGCAACCATTTTAAACTCCTTAGTTTAATATATATTATTCTATGTATTGTACAATATGATTTAAGCAAATGTCAACGAGCTGTATTAGTCCATGACATTTAGGTTTATCTTAAAAAAATCAATGTTTAGGATGGGTGTAGTATAATAAACCCCAATTTAGTAACTAAAAAGTTGAAAATATGGATTTAAGTTTTCTTGATGTTGTAATCGCAATTCTTATAATTTTACTAAGCTTAAAAGGTTTTTTCAAAGGTCTGATAAAAGAAATTTTTGGACTTTTAAGCATTGTAGGCGGTGTATTTTTCGCCTCAAAATTTGCCTTTGCTTTTGGAAGCTATTTAGATAAAAGTTTCTTGTCAATCCAAAATGACGGCATAAAATCACTAGTCGGTTTTATAGCTCTGTTTATTCTTGTTTGGGGTTTTATACAACTTATCGGAATTGCTATATCTAAAATGACAAAACTATCAGGATTTGGTCTGCTTGATAACATAGGCGGGGCACTAGTCGGTTTTGCAAAAATGACGCTTTTGTTTTCTATCATAGCGTATAGCATAGGAAGCGTGGGTTTTGTTGAGAACATGTTTAAAACAAAATTGCAAAATAGCCTACTCTATCCTATTCTTTACAAAACAGGCTCTTATATAGTCAGTCTGCCTGAATCACACACGAAAGAAAAAGTAGAAGAAAAAGCAAAAGAAGTCCTAAATGATTTGGAAGAGGCAAACGACGGCGTTATGAATAATATAGAATCCAGCAAGCCGTTGATAAAAAAATGAAAAAAAAAGTCGAATACAAAAATTACCTAGAAAAGTTCAAAGAGCTTTTAAAAGAGAATTCTTTGAAATTTACAAATCAAAGAGAAGTTATACTTGATGCAATTTTTTCTCACAAAGGACACTTTACGCCGGAGACGCTGCATAGAAGCATTGCAAAAAACCATAAAGAAAAAATAGGCATAGCCACAATCTACAGAACTCTCTCTTTGCTTGAAAATGCAAATATGATCACCTCTATCACATTTGGCGTAAACGGTAAAATGTATGAGTTCGGAGAAAAACAACACCATGATCACATAATATGCGATAGATGTGAAAAAATTATTGAATTTTTTGACGAAGATATCGAAAAACTTCAGGATAAAATTGCAAAAATACACAATTTTAAAACAACAAACCACATTATGCAAATCCACGGAACATGCGAAGAATGCCAAAACAAGGAAAACGACAAAAAAAATGTTTGAAAATAGCTACATAAAACAACGAATAGAAAAGTCCGAGCAGTTAAGAAAAATGGGCTTAAACCCTTACGATAATAAGTCACAAAGAAATGTTACCATTGAGGCATTTAAGGAAAAATACTCTTATGTACTAAATAGCGAAAGCAAAAGAGACGAAACAAAAAGCAAGAGCATAGCCGGAAGAATTAAATTTTTAAGATTAATGGGAAAAGCTGCGTTTGCAAAAATAGAAGACCAAACTGATTTATTGCAAGTCTACTACGGCAAAGACACGATAGGCGAAGAGTGGTTTAATGAGGTAAAAAAACTAGTTGAAGTCGGCGATATAATCGAAGTCAAAGGGTATCCTTTCGTAACGCAAACCGGCGAACTCTCGCTTCATGCTTCGGAATTAAAAATTCTTACAAAAACAATAAAACCGCTTCCTGAAAAATTCCATGGCTTGCAAGATATGGAGCTAAGATATAGACAAAGATATTTGGATTTGATAATGAATCCGGATGTAAAAAAAGTATTCAAAACAAGAAGCAAAATAATAAGCCTTATAAGGGATTTCTTTGAAAACAAAGGCTTCCTTGAAGTTGAAACGCCGATGCTCCACCCAATAGCCGGCGGTGCAAACGCTAGACCTTTTATCACTCATCACAATGCCTTAAATGTAGAAAGATATATGAGAATTGCTCCTGATCTATACTTAAAAAGACTCATTGTAGGCGGATTTGAAGCTGTTTTTGAAATAAATAGAAACTTTAGAAACGAAGGGATGGATCACACTCATAATCCTGAATTTACGATGATAGAGTTTTACTGGGCATATAAAACATACGAAGACCTTATTAATATCACACAAGATATGTTTGACACCCTGATAAAAGAGCTTCACTTAACGACTGTCTTGCCATATGGCGAATACAATATAGATTTTTCATCTCCTTTTGCAAGATACACATATGATGAGGCTTTGATTAAAGTCGGCGGAATATCAGAAGATATTATAAAAGATTCAAAAAAAATAAAAGAGCTTTTACAAACAAAAGGCATAACATTCACAAGAGAGCTATCACTTGGTGCATTAAAAGCAGAACTTTTTGATGAATTTGTAGAAAAAAAGCTTATAAATCCAACTTTTATTACTGATTTTCCTGTTGAAATATCGCCTCTTGCAAGAAGAAAAGATGAAGCGCCTGAACTAACAGATAGATTTGAGCTTTTTGTAGCAGGAAAAGAGATAGCCAACGGATTTAGCGAATTAAATGACCCTATTGACCAATATCAAAGATTTGAACAGCAGCTAAAAGCCAAAGAGGGCGGCGATGATGAAGCGCACGAGATGGACGAGGATTATATCAATGCGCTTAGCTACGGCATGGCTCCGACAGCCGGAGAGGGCATCGGGATAGATAGACTTGTAATGCTTCTTACAAATCAACAATCAATAAGAGATGTATTGTTGTTTCCGGCAATGAAACCGATACACAATGGACAAAATCAAGAAGAAGAATAATTTTATAAAGGAAAAAAATGACATTTTTAGAAAAAGAAGATAAGAAGGTTTTTGACATTATTGAAGGCGAGCTTGATAGACAGCTTCACCATTTGGAAATGATAGCCAGTGAAAATTTCACATTTCCGGCTGTTATGGAGGCAATGGGCTCCGTTCTTACAAACAAATACGCAGAGGGCTATCCGTACAAAAGATACTACGGCGGATGTGAATTTGCAGATCAGGTTGAACAGTTAGCAATAGATAGAGTTTGTGAGCTTTTTGGTTGTAAATACGCAAATGTTCAACCTCACTCAGGCTCTAGCGCAAATGCGGCCGTTTATACTGCCCTTTTAAGCCCGTTTGATAAAATTTTGGGTATGGATTTATCACACGGCGGACACTTAACGCACGGTTCAAAAGTAAGTTTTTCCGGTCAAAACTATGAGAGTTTTTCTTATGGAGTTGATGCCAACGGTTACATTGACTACAATGAAGTGGAGAGAATAGCGGTAGAGACAAAACCAAAAATTATAGTATGCGGAGCTAGTGCATACTCAAGAACTATCGATTTTAAAAGATTTAAAGAGATCGCAGACAAG
>JAUPLZ010000143.1 GCA_030836705.1 Campylobacterota bacterium | reverse complement strand
TGGCAGAGCTTATTGAGGATATATTCAATCACAGATGGGTCACTTGGATTGCAGGCGGGATTATTGTTATTTTTGGTCTTCAAACGATGGGAGCTATATCGATTAGATGGCTAAACATGAGCAAACACTCTAATTTTGGTTCTACAAAAGGCTTATTTGCGCCGTTTGTTTTGGGTGTTAGTTTCGCTCTTGGCTGGACGCCTTGTATCGGTCCTATTTTTGCGGCTATTGTCTCAATGGCGGCTCAAGGTGCCGGAACCGGTCTTTCGCTAATGGCGGTGTATAGTTTCGGGCTTGCGATACCATTCTTTTTGGCGGCACTATTTACTACAAGAGCGCTTCATCTTTTTACTAAAATAAAGAGACATTTTAAGATTGTAGAGATAGTTGCGGGACTTTTGCTTATAGTTGTCGGCATTACTGTTGCAACCGGCGGAATGGGCGAATTAACTGCGTGGATGCTATAAGAGAAAATGAAAAGCGAAAAATTTAGCCTTTTAAGAAATTTAAACCACTCTATAAACGGCATCAAAGAGGTTACGGCAAACGAGATGCCGATGAAAGTTGAGTTGGCTCTTTTTGTCGTGATGAGTGTTGTTATTCTATTTCTTGAAATGGAACTTTTTTATAAAATGATTCTGTTTACTTCGCTATTTTTGCCCATATTTGCAGAGCTTGTAAATAGTTCTATAGAAAGATGTGTTGATTTGGTCACAAAAGATTATCATATTCTAGCAAAGCATGCAAAAGATGCAGCATCTGCTGGAGTTTTGATATCTCTTATTATTACAGCCTTAATTTGGCTAACTATAATCATAAAAGTATATTATTAAAAGAGTTGCCTGTGTTAATAAAAAATGCTCAAATAATCGATGCTAACAAATCAATTAAATCTGATTTGTTAATAGAAAACGGGAAAATAGTAAAAATCGCGCCAGTCATTAAGCACGAAGGCGAAGTAATCGACGCTAACGGATTGTATTTGCTTCCGGGGATAATAGATTTAAATTTTACGCTTCAAGACCCAGGGAATAAGAGTGTAGAAAAGATAGAGAGCGCCATAAGCGATGCATTAAAAGGCGGTGCTACGCACATAGCGGTGATGCCGTACACAAATCCAACCATTGACAGTGAAACAACTATGGAGTATGTTCACGGGAAGGTATTGGGTAAAAAAGGAGCAAAGCTAAGTATAATCGCAAGTGCTACGCTAAAAGGCGAAGGAGTTAAGCTTTCTGAACAAGCAACTTTATACAAAAACGGTGCTATCGCTTGCCATATTGATTCAAGCTCTGATTCAAATATACTAAGAAGAACTTTTGAGTATGCTTGGATGCAAGATAAAACCCTTTTTGTAAGATGTAAAAACAAGCAGCTTGAAGCAGGCGGAGTTATGAGCGACGGAGAAATTTCATCAAAGCTAGGGCTTCCTCCTGTGATTTCGCTTACTCAAAGTTCTGAAGTGGCAAAAGTGTGCGAAATATCAAGATATCTTGATACAAAAACACTTATTCAGACCGTTTCTACAAGAGATAGTCTTCAAATTATAAAAAATGCAAAACAAGGGACAAAAAAAATCTTTGCAGAAGTTGGCATAAACTATCTTATTTTAAACGATACGGCGTGTGACAACTTCAATACTTTTGCAAAAGTCTCACCGCCCTTTGAAAATGAAGCAACAAGAAAAGCATTAATAGAGGCAATTAAAGACGAAACTATTGATGTTATATCCTCTTGCCACAACGCCCAGAGTCTTAACTCAAAAGATATGCCTTTTGATATCGCATCTTACGGAATAAGCAGTTGCGGTTATTTTTTGCCGCTCGTATTTACTTATCTTGTAGAAAAAGAGGGTCTTGATTTTAAACTAATATCAAAACTTTTATCAGCCAATCCTGCAAAAATTATAGGCGCTGAAAACGAAGGGCTTGTAGAAGAGGGTTATGATGCCAATTTGATTTTGTTTGACCCAAACGGTGTAACAAAAGTGCCAAATAATATAAATTCTCCTTTTTGTTCGACAGTGCTAAACGGAGAGGTGAAAGCAGTATGGATAAATGGTGAGCAAGCATAGTAAATGGCTATAAAAAATATAGAAATAGGTAACAAAAAATTTACCATTAATTACGAGATATTAAATCAAAAAGCTGATGTTGATGTTGTTTTTTTGCATGGTTGGGCTAGCAATAAAGAGATAATGAAGCAAGCTTTTGGCGCTACTTTAAATAATTATAGACACATCTATATCGATATGCCCGGATTTGGAAAAAGCCCAAATGAGTATGTTTTAAAAACAATTGATTATTGCAATATAATCGAGTGTTTTTTAAAAGAGATAGGCGCAAAAAAGGATATTATCGTCGGTCACTCTTTTGGCGGAAAGGTTGCTGCGCTTTTAAATCCAAACACTCTTGTGCTTTTAAGTAGTGCAGGAATAGTTGAAAATAAACCGCTGGATGTAAAATTAAAAATAGCAACATTTAAGCTGCTTAAAAAAGCCGGTTTTGGAAAGTTTTATGGTGTTTTTGCTTCAAAAGACGCAAAAGGGATGGAAAAAAATATGTACGAAACCCTAAAAAATGTAGTCGATGAAGATTTTACCGCCATCTTTGCAAACTTTAAAAACAGAGCTATTATTTTTTGGGGGGAAGAAGATAGGGCAACCTCTTTGGAGTCTGGAAAAAAAATAGCCTCACTTATCAAGCAAAGCCAATTTTTTCCCCTATCAGGCGATCATTTCTTTTTTTTAAAACATGCTAATTTTATAGGAGAGCAGGTAGCCAAATAGTTTTATTCGGCTGCTTTTTTAATCTCTATTTTGCCCATTTGACCGTTTATGCCGTCACTTGAAGAGTGGCAAGATATACAATCATTCGGATGTATGCCAGAACCTAGCGCTCCCGCTACATCCTTCCCGTCTTCATCGTAGACGCCATAAAGAGGTTTTGATTGGAATTTTGGTTTTCCGTATCTTCTTTTTGGAAGCGATTCGTAGGTCATAACAAATAGTATTTTTAAATCTTTAAGATGCATAACCATAGACTCATTTCCTTCGTATTTGCCGCTAAACGCTTCATATGTTGCAACTGCCGATGGACTAACTAGTGCTTGAACACTTCCAAGTCCGTCCGGAGTGACCGCGCAATATGTTGACATAAGTCCTTTATAATGTTCCGGAAGATTCTTAACTTCTTCGCCGCATTTTGGTATTTTCCCGCCCTCTTTCATAAGCGGTGTTTGAACAGGTGTAAACTTTTTCCAATCAGTCGGAAAAGGTGCTTGTGAAGAAGCTAGTGCAAACGAGGCAAGACTGACCAACGCCAAAGATAAAAAATTTATTTTTCTCATGTTTTTCCTTTTTTAAAATTTATAACCGATGCCGAGCAAGTAGTACGAATCGCTTTTTTTGTTGCTTTCAAAAGGCTTAGTGTCCTCTTTTGCCCCAAAAGACAACTTAAGCGCTAGTTTTTCTGTCAAGAAAAAGTTTATATTACCATTAATTAGAAGATAATAATCATTGCTGTCTTTAAATGCCGGCTGATAATATCCGGTTGCTATTGCTTCCATTTTCTCTTCTATTTTTTGTTTATACGACAGATATATGTTGCCTCTATTCGTATTTTCACTAATATTATCGCCGTCTATCGATGCATATTTTTCATTGGAGGCATAAGCTCCCGCTCCAAAATAAAGTCTTAAATCCTCAGATCTAAAAAAACCAAACCTAAGACTGGCTCCTGCAAGCTCTCTTAAGTTAAGGTTTAAAAATTTATTCTCTTCGCTTTGGAGATAAATTTCAAAAGCGGTTAATTTGTCTAGTTTTGTTATGTGTCTAAAATGTATAAAGCTATTATCTTCTATTTGTTGACCTTCTGATTCGGCGTAAATATTATTATTTATTGCATAAGCAATATTATCTTTGTAATCAAATTGAAGTTTTAGACCCCTGCTGTAATCTTTTCGTTCTATATTTCCCGAGCTTTCTTTAAACGAGCCGTCAACTTCGCCGCTTAGTCCGCTTTTTTCGTTTGGCTCTACCGGTTCAATAGTGACAATGGAGAATAGATATGAATTTATAAAAAAAATCACAAAAAGAAGACGAAACATCAAAAACCTTTCAACATAAAATGATACAATCAGCGAATGAAAAACTGGTACAAAGCCTTCTTATTAGCTTCTTTGTTTTATGTGGTTGCCATTATACTGTTTTTTTATGCAGAGTTGCCAAAGCCAAAAGAGAACTTGCACACCCCTTTAAACCTGTCATTGTATGAAGAACCTATTGAAGAAGAAGATTTGTATTTGCCGCCGCAGCCAAAAGTTGAACCAAAAAAAGAGCCTCCGAAAGAGACAAAAACTCAAAAAAAAGAGCCTGAAAAATCTCAAAATATTGTACGAGAAAATGTAAAACGAAAAGAGGAGAAAAAAGCCGAAAACGATTTAAATGTTTCGGTAGCAAAAATAGAAGAAAATAAGTTAAAAAAAGATGTTTTTATGCCTTCCATGTCGCAAATAAATCGCGTATTTGAAAGAAAAGAGCCAAAAAATAGGATATCAAAAGAGATAACGGATCTTTATGGCGGAATGGCTCATAGTATGTCGCCAAAACAACTTGAGTATTTGAATGAAAACCTCAATACGATAGGTGAAATTACGCAAAAATATTTGGAATTTCCGGCTGCTGCTGGGCAGCTTGGCATGTTTGGCTATACGATTTTGGAGTTTGATTTGTATCCAAACGGCGATATATCAGATGTTATGCTTTTAAAAAGTTCAGGTTATGCAATACTCGATAAAAATTCAAGAGATACCGTGATTGAAGCTTACAAAGAATACCCTCATCCAAAAGAGATTACAAAAATAAGGTTAGTGGTAAAATATATAAATAGCTATAGATAAGGAAAGTAGAGCCTATGATTGATTTTGTAAATGAGACTGATTTTGAGGTCACAGAAAGCCTTTTGGGCGAATTGTCGATAATTTTAAATGAGCTGACAAAAAAAGAGGTTGAGTTAATATTCGTAGACGATGCTCAAATAAAAGAGATAAATAAAACTCACAGAAACAAAGATGAATCCACTGATGTTCTTAGCTTCCCGCTTGATTTTCCACAGGCTGCTTTGCTTGGCAGTGTGATAATTTCGCTAGATACGGCAAAAGCGGCATCAATTGAGCTTGGTCACTCGCTGGAAGAGGAGATTAAGATTCTTTTTATACACGGAATTCTTCATTTGTTGGGTTTTGATCATGAGATGGATGACGGAATTATGAGAAAAAAAGAGGAAGAGCTTATAGAGAAGTTTGATTTGCCAAAAAATTTAATAACTAGGAATGAATAATGGATTTTTTAATTTTTGCGGCGGCTGTCGGTCTTTTGGTATACGGCGCAGAGATTGTGATAAAAGAGTCCGAGAGAATCGCATTTCATTTTAATATCTCCTCTTTTGTTATAGGCGCCTCATTGGTTGCATTCGGCACAAGCCTTCCGGAGCTTGCGGCAAGTGTGCAAGCTAGTTATGACGGAAAAAGCGATATAGCGGTATCAAATGTTCTTGGAAGTGTTATTTTAAACATAGCAATAATACTAGGTATTGTTTTTGTAATCTCAAAAAACCTAATGCCAAAAAGAGATCTTTTTAATCTGGATAGCGCTTGGATTTTTATTCCTGTCGGCCTATTTGTTTTGATAGTGTTTGATGGTACTATCAGTAGAGTTGACGGAGTTATTTTGCTTGCTCTTATGGCTGCATATCTTGTTTTTTTGGCCCAAGATTCAAATTTGATAGAAGAAGAAATAGACGAGGAGCTTAAAAGTTCTAAATTTAATTGGCTAAAAACAGTTGTTTTGCTTTTTATCGGATTCGTTTTGGTTATAAAAGGTGCTGAATTTACAGTAGATAGCGCATCAAGCATAGCAAGAACATTTGGAGTCAGCGAATGGATAATCGGGCTTTTGCTCTTGGCGTTTGGTACGAGTCTGCCGGAGTTGGTGGTTAGCGTAAAAGCCGCTCTAAATGGCAATGCCGAAATGAGTATCGGAAATATAATAGGCTCAAATGTTGCTAATTTTTCGATGGTTTTAGGAACCGCATCTTTAGTAAATCCGCTAACGCTAAATCTACAAGCAACTATGTTTGATATAGCAGCAACGATTGTTGTCTCTTTTATATTTATTTTTGTCCTTGCAAACAGGCTTTATAACAGATCAACTGGTATAATATTTTTGAGCGTTGCGCTACTTGTAATTACTAATGCATTTAAATAAAAAAGGGGTTAAGATGGCTGAATATAGAACTATAATAGTGGCTACTGATTTAACGATTTCAGCAGATAGAGCCGTAGAAAAAGCCGTAAAACTAGCAGAGAGAGGTAAGTCCGAGCTTCTTATCGTTCATGTTATTGATAAAGGTATTTTTGGAGTCGGTTTTGAAGACGAGGCAAAAATCAAAAAAGCCGAGCAGAAACTAAAAGAACACTATAAAACAATTCAAAATGCTAATTTTTTGGTATTATCAGGCAAGCCAGCGAATGAAATTATAGCTCTTGCTGCTGTGAAAAATGCAGCTCTTGTTGTAGTTGGAGATCATGCACCGATGCCGTTAAAGGATTTTTTTCTAGGGACTACAGCAAGAAATATCACTACAAAGGGTAAAACCCCAGTTTTGGTTGTAAAAACAAACGAGCCGATTAAAAAAATTTTAGTACCGACTGATTTTTCAGATGACAGCTTAGCTTGCGCTTCATTTGTTTTTGGATATTGGAGCGGTCTTGATATAGAGCTTTTGAATATATATCAAACTCCGCCCGAGACTACAGTCGAATTTTATAATTTATCAGATGATGAATTGAAAAAGATAAAAAATGAGCAAGAGGAAAAAGCAAACAATGAAATGGCTGAATTTGTTAAAAAGCTAGGAGATAAAAACCTCTCTTTGGGTATAAAAGGTGCCGTCTCTTGTGAAGTTGCGATTTTAGAGCATGCAAAAAAATATAATGCAAACTTAATAGCCATAGGCACAAGAGGTGTCGGCAGGTTTTCAACCGAAGTTATGGGAAGCGTGGCGGAATATATATTGCGAGCTTCACCGGTAGATGTTCTTTTGCATAGACTTGATTAGCTCAAGTCTATATTATTTTTATACAATCCTCTTTTTTTGGAACCAAACATAAAAATTCATAAGCTTCATCGCCTATTGTCGCATAGCTGTGAGATTCCCCTGCTGGAATATATAAAATATCGCCTTTTTTTGCTTCAAATGTTTTATCGCCGATTTTTACTATAGCTTTTCCGGAGAGCACAAACTGCTCATGTTCAACCGCGTTTGTATGAAGCGGCATAAAACCTCCGGCATCTATTGTAAATGTTCTCATGGCGAAATTATCACACTCTTGCAAAGATAAAAGCATTCTCATTTTTACGCCCTTGCCAGCTTTTTGCGGAGTGTTTTCAATATCTTTTATATTTTTGTGTATAAACATTTTTTCCTCATATTTTATTTTTTGAAAGCATAGGCTATTTTTCATTAGAGTTCTATTTTGAACGCCAAACTTGACTACGCTCGCCACTATCGCCTTTGCCAAGGCGTATTAATGTAATGATTTTGAAATATTAGTAAGGTACTATCAGTTATCTAAAAAAAGGAGGAAAAGATGGAAATTAGCGAACCGTTAATGATGAGCATCAGCGTTATTTATATCGCTATTTTTGTTATTTTTGCAAATCGTTTTAATAAAACAAACGAAAATAAAAAATACACAAATTGTTCTACAAACTGGATGAGATAAAGTTATTTTTGCCTTTTAAGGCAAAATCCGCACTCAAAAAAACTATTCAATCTTTTTATTTTTTTTCTTAGCAAAATCTTCCCTGCTTTTTTTTGTATCTTTTTGCCATTGAAGCCATTTTTTGCTTACCGCCTCTTCTTTTGTAGCAAATTGCGCTCTTTCTTCACTTTGCCAAAGTGCTTCTTGTGGTTTTGGGCAAGCCCTTACGCATTCGCCGCAAAAAATACACAAATGAGCATTGTAGTTGTATATTTTGCTTCCGTCTTCATTTTGAAAAAATAGTATCGCTTTTGGAGGGCAGGCGTTTTCGCACTTATCGCAATAGATGCAATGCTCATGCGAATGCTCAATTAGACCCCGATGGTTTTTAAATCCGTTTATTTTTGTATTCGGATAGTCTATTGTTTTTGGTTTTTTAAAAAGATTTGAGATTGAATTTTTTATCGAATAAAACATCTTTTTTCCTATTTTGCAGTGCATGACATGCAAGGGTCAAACGAAGCCAATATTGCCGGCGCATCGGCGTAATCGTTGCCTTTAAAAACCTCTATCATTGCCGGAATTCCGGAAAATGTCGGCGTTTTTATCCGTACCCTGTCTAAAATATTTTTTTTGCTAGCTTTTACAAAATAAAAAAGCTCACCTCTAGGCGCTTCAAACCTTATTGCCGTTTCACCGTCCGGTTTGCCTTTGGTTTTTTCAAAAATTTCACCTGCTGGAAGATTATCGAGTATGTTTTCGCACATTTCTATTGAGTTTTGTATCTCTTTTAAGCGAACGATGTTTCTTGCAAAAATATCGCCCGTTTTTTCGACAATCATTTTAAAACCAACCTCTTCATACGGAAAATATGAACTCTCATTTCTTACATCAACAGCAAGCCCGCTAGCTCTAGCCAATGGTCCAAGTGCGTTATAGGCGCACGCATTTTCGTAGCTTAAAACTCCTATATTTTTGTATTTTAGCGACAAGCTCCAGTTGCTCAAAAATAGCTCAAAAAGCTCTAGTATTTTTGGTTTTAAAAGGTTTAGGTTTTTTTTGGCAAATTCAACAAGTTCGATATCCAAATCCCTGCTTACTCCGCCTAGCAGGATAAAATCAAACTGCACTCTGTTTCCGCTGATTGCCTCTTGAATGTCCATCACTAGCTCTCTGTCATTCATCGTTTTCATAAAAAGAGCTTCAAAGCCGGCATTTTCAGCCACATGCGCAAGGCATAACATGTGTGAATGGATCCTATCAAGTTCACTCATGAGCATTCGCAAGTATTTGATTTTTTTGTTTGATTCATAGCCTAAGAGCTTTTCAATGGCTAATGTATAAGAGAGTGAGTGGGTGATGGCGCATAGTCCGCACACTCTAGCCACAACGAAGCCAATTTGCTTAAACTCAAATTTGCTGGCGCACGCTCTTTCTATGCCTCTGTGCACAAATGCCACATCGGCATCCGCATCTATTATTTTTTCGTTTTCGCACTCAAATCTAAATCTAACAGGTTCTAGCAAAGAGATGTGTTGCGAGCCAAGCGGAATGTTGATGGTTTTTTTCATTTTATACCTCTTAGCGGCGTTTTTAGTGAGTCGTTATCAAGAAAAAGCCCTTTTTGCGCTCCTTCTATATCTATTCCAAACATATCCACAGCCTCTCTTTCGCTCATAATTGCAGAGGGAATCAAGTGTGTAATTGACGGTATTTTTTGATTAAAATTTGCAATAGCATAAAAAGCTGTTATCTCATCTTTTACGCCGTATTTTGAAAAAATCCATTGAAGCTCTATCTCGTTTTCATCTATTTCAATACCGTTTAGTGTGATAAAGTGCCACAATTTTGCATCATAAAACTTGCTTATGTCATCTATAAAAGTTTCTATCGTTGTTTTAATTTTTGTCATTATTTTTGCTCTTTTGTTCAAGTATTTCAAGTGCTTTTGCAAGACCGTCTATTATCTGCTGCGGCGATGAAGCACAGCCTGCAACATAAACATCAACAGGAATATAGCTATCTACCCCGTTTTCTACATTGTACATATCTCTAAAAACTCCGCCGGTTGATGCACATGCGCCGATTGCTACAACCACTTTTGGTTCTGGGATTTGTGCATAAAGCTCCACAATCCTCTCTCTTGAGCGGTAGGTAACAGGACCCGTAACCAAAAAAATATCGGTTTGTTTTGGATTGCCGGTATTTATTACGCCAAATCTCTCAAGGTCGTATCTCGGTGAAAGTGCGGCAAGAATCTCAATATCGCAGCCGTTGCAGCTGCCGGCGTTATAGTGCAAAACCCAAGGTGATTTTTTTGCAAATTTTTCAAAAAACATTTTAGACCGCCAGATAGATTATGTTTAAAATCGCAAGAGGAATGGCAAGCGCGTATATTACAAAAAGCATATCTTTCGTTTTAACTCTGGCTGTCGAGTTGTCTATAAGATTGATAATAAAAAATGTCATGATTGCTAGAATTGCGCCAAGCCAAAAATTATCGCCGCCAAATAAAAAAACAAGAGCATAAACGAAGATATATTCCAAAAACCTAGAAGCATATAAAAATTCATAAAAAACACCGCTATATTCGATTTCTGCGCCTCCTGCTATCTCCTGATGAGCTTCTGTTACATCAAAAGGAGATTTTTTGAGCTTTATCGGCATTATGATAAGAAGCGACAAAAACAGCAAAAACATAGACGATAAGTATTCGCCGTTTTTTATTATTTCGCTTATTTCAAAGCTTCCGGTTTTTAAATAAAATCCGATTGCAAGAAGTATTAAAACAGGTTCGTATGCCACAAGCGCTAAAAGTTCTCTATTGGCTCCTATGTTTGAAAAAACCGACCTTGCACTAAAGCCGCCCATTACAAGAAAAATAAGCGCAAAAAGATGTAAAAAAACAATATAAAGCAGGTTTAGACCAAAAAAAACAGCCCCGAGCGCAACCCAAAGAGCGAAAAAATGAAAGACTCCAAACAAAGAGTGCATAGGGTGGACAATAAGCGTCTTTTTTTGTAGAAGTTTAAACGCATCATAAAACGGCTGCATCAAAGGCGGTCCTTTTCTTTGCTGCATTCTAGCTCTTAAAACTCTCTCAAATCCATACAAAAAAGCGCCAAAAATAGGAGCCAAAAGAGTGAAAACAAAACTCATGATAAAACTCCAAAAAATATAAAACCGACAAAAAAGAGAGTAAAAAAGAGATAGATTTTTTTCACTATATTTTCGTCAAGTTCAAAATAAAAATTGCCGGCTTCAAATCTCTCGCTCTCTGCGCAGTGATACTCTCTTGCGGTTTTATATTTTAGGGGGATTTTATAGAGAAAAAATAAGACTAAAAGAATAAAAAACAAAGGCAGTGCAAATAGATATATTTTGAAATTTGCATCGGTTTTAAAAAAAGCAAATCCGGTTACAAAAAGAAAAATCAAAAGCAAAACAAGCGGTATCAAAAAGCCAAAATCGATTTTTTCTTTCGAGCTTGCTTCTTGGTTTTTTGAGAGAATCGATGAGGTTATTTTAAAATATAAAAGCGTCATCACCACACTTCCTATTGTCAGCGCTAATAGCGGCAAAATAAACCAAATATTCAAGCCAAGCTCCTTCGTGACGGATTCTATGGCAAAAACCTTGCCCATAAATGCACCAAAAGGCGGAAGAACAAGACTTATAAATCCGATAACGATAAAAAAAACAGACAATCTTGCCGCATTGATAAGTCCGCCCATTTGCGAGATTTTTTTGATTTGGAGGTTTTTTTCTAAAACCCCTGCGGTTAAAAATAAAAGTGCTTTTGAGATTGCGTGAAAAACCATCAAAATCATCGCAATATAAAGGCTTTCCGTTGTGCCGATTGAAGCCATCAAAATCATAAGCGCAAGCATGGCGATGGTTGAATATCCAAGAATTTCTTTGAAAATATCTCGAGATAGAGCAAAATATGAAGCCGCCAAAAAAACAAATCCGCTAAAAATAGCAGTCGTAAGACCTAGTAAGCTTCCGGCAAGAAGAGGCGAGAGTTTTAGAATCATAAAAGGAGCTATCTTTACCATTGTCGCTGAATGAAGCATCGCGCTTACAGGAGTCGGAGCCACCATGGCACCCAAAAGCCATTTGTCAAACGGAAGCATGGCGCCTTTGATAAATGCCGCCATAACTAAAAATGAAACAACAATTAGAGCAAATTCATTTTTTTGCAAAAGAAGCAAATCAAAGCTTATCGTCTTAAAGAAAAATTCCGACAGTAAAGCCCCAATAAGTATCGCAACCCCTCCAAGCTGATTCATCCAAAGAGCCAAAAGAGAGTTTTTTGTACTGATTTCATCCTTTCTAAATCCAATAAGCAAATAAGAAGCAAGGGCGGTTAGTTCAAACAAGAAGAAGAAAAGAAGGATGTTGTTTGCACTTACGATTAGATTCATGATTGACAAGAAAACAAGCAAGTAAGCGATAAAAAGTTTTTTTCTAAAAGATGAAATATTTTCGTATTCGATATATTTCAAAGCATATAAAACTATGACACCGCCTACAATATTTATAATCAAAAACATCAGTTTTGAAAACTCATCGATTATAAGGGAAAAAGAGTCTTCGTTAGGCACATTCCATTCAGCAGCAGCTAAAAGAGTTATGCCCAAAAGTGCCAAAATAAAGACTAGTTTGTTTTTGTGCAAAAATCCTTGCCAGAAAAAATAGCCAAGAAGCAAAAAATCCAAGATGACTACAGTGAGTTCGGCTGCATGCGAAAAAG
>JAUPLZ010000142.1 GCA_030836705.1 Campylobacterota bacterium | reverse complement strand
TCTCTTTCGTTTCTTTTTGAGTAGTTTGATATCTTCTTAGAACACTTTGGATTCTAGCGGCTAGCTCTCTTGGGTCGTATGGTTTTGGCATGTAATCATCGGCACCCATTTGAAGGCAGGCTACTTTATCGCTAACATCCGAGCGAGCCGAAGAGATAATTACTGGGATATTGTATTTTGAGGTAATGATTTTGCAAACATCAAGTCCGTCCATATCGGGCAAAGACAAATCAAGTATGGCTAATTTGAACTCTTTAAATCTTAATGCGCTAAGACCAAGCTCCGGAGTTTCGTAATTTGTGACTTTTATTTTAAAAGTTTCAAGATATTCGCTTAAAAGTTCAGCAAGTTCCCTATCGTCTTCAATCATCAATATTTCGGTCATTATTTTCCTCTAGGAGTGCTCAAAAGTTGGATGATTATAGCAAAAATAAGAAAAATCTGCGATTGGCGAAAAGGAGTCCAAACCAACCGCAAATAAAAGGGAGTGAAGTAATTATGAATTTACTGGTTTAACAATCTCATCGATTGCTAATAGAAGTTTATTATGTTTTATACAACAAAAAACCAACAAATAGTAAATCAAAAGTAAATATGAAAAATATTTTTACTTAGCAGGTAAAATATTTTGCTCTTTCCAGTAAGCTCTTATCATATCCTTTGTCTCTTTTGGAAGTGCTATATATCCTAGTTTGGCAGCTGATGTATCGCCGTTGCTAAAAGCATAATCAAAAAACGCTGTTACGCTTTTGTTTACAGATTGTTTTTCTTTAGGCAATAAAATAAAAGTAGCAGCTACTATAGGATAGCTATTGTCTCCCGGTTGAAGTGCAAGAAGTTCGTAAAAGTGATCTTTTGCAGTCCAGTTTGCATGTTTTGCCGATGCTTTAAAATTCTCTTCTTTTGCTTCGACCCATTTTCCGCTTTTTGTTTGTAGAACAGCAGCAGAAAGATTATTTTTTACTTTGTATGCATACTCTATATAGCCTATTGAATAAGGAGTTTGTTTTATAAGATTTGTAACACCTTCGTTTCCTTTTCCTCCGAATCCGTTTGGCCAGCTTATTGCCTTGCCTGTGCCTATTTCGTCATCCCAAGCTTTGCTTATGTTGCTAAGATAGTATGTGAAGTTGTAAGTAGTTCCGCTTCCGTCGCTTCTGTGGACTGTCGTGATTTGTTTGTTCGGAAGGTTTAGATTTTTATTGTCCGCTTTTATTTTAGGATCATTCCAGTGGGTAATTTTTCCCATAAAAATATCAGCTAAAACACTGTTTGATAATTTAAGTTCATTGTCTTTTATTTCCGGAATATTGTGTGCTAAAACTATACTCCCGATAGCAGCAGGAAACATAAGAAGCTTTTTTTCTTCCAACTCTTTTGGCTTTAAAGGTTCATCGCTTGCGCCAAAATCTACCGTTCTTGCAGCTATTTGCTTTATGCCGCCGCCTGAGCCTATGGCTTGATAGTTTATATTAACGCTTGAAGCTTTTTGATATGCAAACGCCCAGTCATAATATAAAGGAGCTGGAAATGTAGCGCCTGCGCCGTTGATTTTTTCTGCCGAAATTAGCCATGAAAATGCCAAAAGTAGCAAAAATATTGATTTTTTGAACATGATGTTCTCCTTGTGATTTTGATTTTTCGTATGGTATCCTTTGCAAGTTACAAGTAAATTACAATAGAGAGTATTGATTTGTAATTAAATCGTTATCAAATTTTTGTATTATCAAAGAAATTTTGTTTTAAGGTATGGGATGCTTCCAAAATATGAGAATGAGTTTAATGAGATAAGAGGATTTATAAAAGAGCTTTCGCAAAATATTTTAAAAGCTTATAGATTAGAACTTGAAGGGTTTAAGAGTAGAAACCTTTTGTTGCTTGACGAATCGAGAGAGATTTTAAAAGAGATAGACTCAAAAGCAAATGAGGTTGATAATAAAATAATTAAAATTTTCGCTCTTTTTGAGCCGGAAGCCGGACTTTTAAGAGAGTTGGTGGCTTTTTTAAAAACTACAAATGAGCTCTCTCGCATAGCTTCAAGCGGCAGAAATTATGCAAAAAATATGAAAAGACATATTGAATCCGGTGTTGATTTTACGGGGATTGAAGAGTATATGATAAATATTCATCTTGCTGCCATCAGTGCTTTGGAGTTTGCAACGGATATAGAAAATAGCACTGCGGAGTATGAAAAAAAATATACAGACACGCTTGTAGAGGAGAATAAAACAGACGATTTGTTTAAGATTCTTGAGAGAGAGATATTGAAAAAAGTGTGCTCAAAAAATAGTGATGCTTCTGAAAAATATATTAATATTCTTAACTTAATGAGAAAATTTGAAAGAGTAGCAGATCACAGTGTGAATATTGCAAAAATGTTCCTTTATGCAAAAAAAGGCGGAAAGATTGAAGTTTATTAGGAGATGGTTTTGAAGAAAGGTTTTATTGTTATTATCGATGATGAAGAGGATATTTTGGATCTTGTCGAATACAATCTTCAAAAAGCAGGATATGAAACAGAGGGTTTTTTAAATACCGCTAATGTAGAAAAAATTCTTGAAGAAGAGAGTGTTGACCTGCTTATAGTCGATAGAAATCTTCCTGGAGTCGAGGGGAGTTTGTTTGTAAAAAAATTAAGAGATAAAGGGATGCAGACCCCAGTCATATTTCTTACCGCAAAAACAGATGACAAAGATAGATTGGAAGGCTTTGAAAGAGGCGCTGATGATTATGTGACAAAGCCTTTTAATGTCGATGAGCTAATAATGCGAATAGGAGCTATCCTAAAAAGAACCAATCCTGCTTCGCAAGATATAGTTGAATTTAGAGATATAAGAATCAACCAGCTCTCAAAAGAGATTAGGGTAGAAAATGAGATTGTTTCGTTAACTAGATTGGAGTATAGACTTTTGCTAGAGTTTATAAAAAATAAAAATGTGGTGCTCTCAAGAGATTATCTTCTTGAAACCGTTTGGAAAGACGAATCCTCTTTTCAGGAAAAAACGGTAAATGTTGCAATAAAAAGATTAAAAGAAAAAATAGACCCGTATAATACAAAAGATTATATAAAGTCCGTCAGGGGCGAGGGTTACAAGGTTTGCTAAAACTCCATCAACATTTTTTTATTAATTTCTTTCTTATTTCTATAGTTATACTTGTCGTATCGGGAGTGGTAAGCTTCTTTACGCTAAAAAAAATAGAACTAAAAAGCTTTGAAGATTCTTTGTTAGAAGACATTACCATAGTCGAGGCATTTTTTAAAAAAAATGATTCCATTCATGAATCCATCAAAGAGATAAGCAAAAATGCCAAGATAAGAATAACTATAGTCGATATGAGCGGGATTGTTGTTGCGGAGAGCGATTTTGATAAAGATGAGATGCAAAATCACCTCGATAGACCCGAAATCATCCAGGCTAACGCAAAAGAGTACGGCAGCTCCATAAGGTATTCAAACACCATCAATAGCAATCTTCTTTATGTTGCAAAAAAAACAACTATTAACGATAAGCAGATTTTTATAAGAACTGCAAGAAGCATAGAGGATATAAATAAAAGATTTATACATTTATGGCTTCAAGTTGCCGGAATTTTTGCACTAGCAGTTCTTTTGGCGCTTTTTATCTCCTATGTTTTTAGCAAGAAAATAAAAAAAGAGATAGAGCAGATAAAAGAGATGCTTGAGTCCATCGAACAAAAAGAATTCAAAATAAAACCATTTAAATTTATTATTAGCGAATTTATGCAAATTAGCAGCGTCATAAGAGTTATAGCAAAAAAAATAGCAAAAAAAGAAAAGCAAAAAAGAAAGTTTGAAGCCAAGCTTAGGCTAAAAACCATGCAACAGCAAGATATTATGGTAGCTCTTAGCCATGAGTTCAAAAATCCAATTGCCGTTATTTTGGGATATTGTCAAACGCTTAATAAAGATGTTGATATGCCAAAGGAAACAAGGGTAAAATTTTTGCAAAAAATAGACAAAAATGCCCAAAAAATATCCGCAATGCTTGATAGGCTTTCGCTTGTTGCGAAAATGGAGAGCCAAAATATGGTTGTTAATGCGAAATATTTTGATATAAAAGATCTGGCAAGCGATGTAAAAAATATGTTAGAAGATAAGTATAAAAATAGAAAAGTAGAGATAGAGGGAAGCGCTAGAAACATAATGGCAGATAGAACTCTTATTGAGCTTGTGCTTGTAAATCTTTGCGATAATGCACTTAAATATTCATCTGAAAATATAAAAATAATTATAGATAGCGAAAAAGTGAGTGTCGAAGATAAAGGTCTGGGGATATCAAAAGA
Organism: Campylobacterota bacterium; assembly: GCA_030836705.1. GTDB lineage: Bacteria > Campylobacterota > Campylobacteria > Campylobacterales > SZUA-545 > JAUPLZ01. The sequence continues at coordinate 4,614 of JAUPLZ010000142.1, read as the reverse complement.
TGAAATCGAGAATATTTCAAAGAAGTTTTATAGAATAAAAAATAATGAATGGGATAATTCTCTAGGACTTGGGCTAACTATAGTTTCTTATATTTTAAAACTACACAATTCAAAGCTTTTGGTTAGCTCAAGCGAGGGTGCTGGGTCTACCTTCTCTTTTTTTATATAAATATCAACCAAATTTTCCGGTGATGTATTCTTCCGTTAGTCTCTCTTTTGGATTTAGGAAAATATCGTCGGTTTTTGAAAATTCAATAAGTTCGCCAAGGTACATAAAAGCCGTGTAGTCGCTAACTCTCGCCGCTTGTTGCATATTGTGCGTGACTATTATAATGCTTACTTTCTCTTTTAGTTCAATTATCAGTTTTTCGATAGCCAGCGTAGAAATTGGATCAAGTGCCGATGTCGGTTCGTCAAAAAGCAAAACCTCAGGCTCAACTGCTATAGCTCTTGCTATACATAATCTTTGCTGTTGCCCGCCGCTTAGTGCTGAGCCGTCTGCTTTTAGTCTGTCTTTTACTTCATCAAAAAGAGCTGCATCAATAAGAGCTTTTTCTACTCTATCTTTTAGTTCAGTTTTGTTTTTTATACCTTTTAGTTTTAGACCGTAAGCGATGTTGTCAAATATACTCATCGGAAACGGTGTCGGTTTTTGAAAAATCATTCCGATTTTTATTCTTAAATCTATAAGGTCTGTTTTTTTATCGAGTATATTTTGACCGTGAAGAAGAATATCGCCTTTGTATCTGTTTCCCGGATACAAATCGTGCATTCTGTTAAAAGACCTAAGTAGTGTAGTTTTGCCGCACCCGCTTGGTCCAATCATTGCGGTAACTCTTTTTTTTGCAATAGGCATATTGACATTTTTAAGGCTAGGATTAACGACTCCTGCGTAATAAAAGCTAAAATCTTTTACTTCAAGCGCTTTTTTTTCGCTAATTTCTGTGATAAATGCCATTATCTAATTCCTTTTTGTTTTAAAAATATTTTCCCGAGTATATTAATTCCTAACACAAAAACAGTCAATATAAACGCAGCCGCCCAGCCAAGCTGCTGCCAGTCTTCATACGGGCTTGTTGCGTAGTTAAACATTGTAACCGTCAGTGAAGCTATCGGCTCGCTTACGGTTGTGCTGTAAAAATTATTGTTAAACGATGTAAACAAAAGCGGTGCTGTTTCGCCCGCAATTCTTGCTATGGATAACAAGATGCCTGTAAAAATACCCACTTTTGCAGAGCGATAGACTACTTGAATAATGATTTTGTATTTAGGAGCACCAAGTGCCGCCGCCGCTTCTCTTAGCGTTTGAGGAACCAAAGAGAGCATATCGTCCGTTGCTCTTAAAACAATAGGAATCATCATGATAGCAAGCGCAATAATTCCGGCAATCCCGCTAAAATGTCCCATCGGCGCAACTACGATAGCATAAACAAAAGTTCCGATTACGATAGACGGCGTACTCATCATTGTATCGCTTATATTTCTTATGAAGTTTGCATATTTTGAATTTTTGCCATACTCGCTAAGGTATGTTCCTGCTAAAACCCCTATTGGAACTCCTATTATTGTTGCTCCGCCGGCTAAGATTAGTTGCCCGATTAGTGCATGTCTTAGTCCGCTTTCCTCAAATCCAGGAGGCGCACCGTCAAATTTAAAAATATCCAAATTTAGGGCATTAATGCCGTTTGAAATCAGCGTCCAAAGTATCCAAAATAAAAAACCCATGCCGATAATGGCGGAAAGTGTAGAGAATCCAAGCGCTATGTAGTTTGTAAGAATTCTTTTTTGTTTGGCTCTCATTTGGAATTCCTTAGAAGAAGCATTTTTGAAGCAAAAATAGTTGCAAAACTCATAGTAAACAAAACAAATGCTAGATAAAAAAGACTTGAATAATGCAAGCCGCCTTCGGCTTCTGCAAATTCATTGGCAAGAGTTGTCGGGATATTTGTGGAGGCTAGTGTCAAATCTGTCGAAATTTTATGAACATTACCCATTACAAAAGTAACTGCCATGGTTTCACCCATTGCTCTGCCTATGGCTAAAATTATAGAGCCGATTACGCCTGTTTTTGCAAATGGGATAATAATATCTTTTATAACATCCCATTTTGTTGCTCCTAGTGCATATGCCGATTCTTTTAGAATATCAGGAGTCGTATTCATGGCATCTCGTGAAATGGCAGCAATAAAAGGAAGAATCATAACTGCTAGAACGATTCCTGCGGTTAGCATTCCTATGCCGTTTCCGCCAAAAACATCTCTAATGATAGGCGCGAAATAAAAAAGTCCCCACATGCCATAAATAACAGATGGAATGGCAGCCAGAAGCTCTATAGAAACACCTATTGCACTTTTTGTTTTTTTTGTGGCGATTTCACTTAAAAAAATCGCAATACCGATAGCAATCGGAACAGCTAAAAGCATAGCAATAAAAGTAGAGATAAATGAACCGGCAATTGATGGAAAACCGCCAAAAATCTCTTTGTTTGGAGCCCATTTGTCATTTGAGATAAAAGAAAAACCAAACTCCTCCATAGCAGGAAGTGCTTCAAAGAAAAGTATGGACATTATCGCCGCAAGAATTATCAAGCTTAATAGCGCGGAAGACTTTGTGATGTTAGCAAAAAAACTATCGATGATTTTATTCATCAATTCTCCGAAAAAAAATTTGTAGATTTTATATTTTTACGGTAACAAAATGGTTACAATTACTCACAAACCTTGTTCCTGCCTGCTTTTTTTGCTTTATAAAGAGCGTTATCCGCTTGCTTCATTACCTCTTGTGGGGTTTTTTCTTTTGAGGTTTTTTGCGCCATCCCGATACTTACCGTAACAAAGAGTGTTTTTGGCTTTTTGGTTTTTTGGTTTTTTAGAGTGTATGGTGTTTTTGAGATTTTTTCTCTTATCTCTTCAAGATGTATTTTTGCCTCTTCTGTTGATTTTTTCGGAAAAACAATGGTAAATTCTTCACCGCCGTATCGAAACGCTTTTGCGCCGCCGGTTGTGTGTGAGAGGTTGGATGCTACAAGTTTTAAGACGGCATCGCCTATATCGTGACCGTGCGTGTCGTTAAATTTTTTAAAATGATCAATATCTACCATTGCTATTGTGTATTTTCGTCCGAGTTTCGCTAACTCTTCCATTAAAGCCCTGCGTGCAGGAATGTTGGTAAGTTCATCATAAAATGCGATATGGTGAGATTCTGAAATTATAGAAAAAAAGAGAATCAGAGCCGAAGATATAAAAAATAGTGCCATTATTTCTATTTTGTCAGAGAAATTTACAGCCAAAAATGAAAGCAAAACAGAGATTAAAAATCCAATATCAATATGGCTTTTTTGTTTTATTGTTTTTATTAAAATTATAAAAAAAGATAATAGTGTAACGGTAATAGCTGTGTCAGATAAGGCGATATATTTTGTTACAAAAGGCGGTATAAAATCAATATAAAATAGGTCAAAAAATTGTGTGTTTTTATAGTATGCAAGGATGAAAATTGCTAAAAACTGCGAAGCTATAAATAATATTCTGCTTACCCCGATGACCGTAAAAAAGCCTCTTTCTTTAAAGAGAGCAAACAAAAGTATATTTATGGGCAGTGCGACAGATAAAAAAACTTTTAAGTAGCTTTCAAAAAATTCTATTCTTTTTTCTATAGATGCTGCTTCAAAAAAGAGCATAAAAGAGAGTGCCAAAAGAAGTAAAACGAAAAAAACTCTGCTTCTTCTAAATTTTATAGAAACTAGAGCCGATACAAAAAAAATACTATATGAAATAATTGCAATATTTTTAGCAACCAATTCCGGCAAAGAATCTTTTTTTATTGCCAGTAACGCGGCGCTTAAAGCTATTAAAAAATATGGAAGAGTGTACAAAATGGTATATTTTATATTTTTCATGACCGTGAAATTATATGAAGATAAGCAAAATGGAAGATTAAAATGAAAAAAGCGCAATCATCAGGTGGCAAAAAGGAGTTTAAAACCACCTGACTAGCTTAAAAAGGAGTTAAAAGACTTGCGAGTCAACCGCCATCTTACCGCTTTTATTCGCTTTCAAAAAAAGTATAGAGTAATTAGGCAAACAAAAAGTAAATAGAAGATAAAAAAACCCTTAAATTAAATTTTTTTTCATAAGCATTTGTTGCGAAAATAAAAGGTAGAATCCAAAAATGATAAAAAGTTTAGCCATAATTTTTGTTTTTATTTTGTTTGGAGGGTGTGCAAAGCCTGACATAAAGTCAAAAAGCGCACTTGTTACTTTCGTGACAAAAGACATAAAAGTTCACGATACCGCATTTGTTTATGTTGATAAGAATAGTGTAGATATAGAAGTTTATAGTGCAGGGAATTTGATTTTTGAGCTAAGCTCAAATGCGATGGTGTGTATAAACTCTCTATGTTTGAGCGATGATGAGTTTAGTGCAAAATATCTAAACGAATACTACCCAAAGAGAGTAATCCAAAAAATAGTCTCCAAAAAACAGCTTGATATAAAAGATATAAAAACAACCCAGTTGGAAGATGGTTTTATGCAAAGCGCATATGAAGAAAATAGATATGACATAAAATACATAGTAAAAAAAGATGAGGTTTTTTTTAAAGATTCAATAAAT
>JAUPLZ010000141.1 GCA_030836705.1 Campylobacterota bacterium | reverse complement strand
GATGGTATTTTTTTGTTTCTCTTCAACCAAAAACCTCTTTAACTCTTCAAAATATGGTTTTTGGAACTCATCAAAAAGTACTGCTTTCCAACTCTCTTCTATCTTAGGGTCTATCATCTTTCCTCCATTATTTCTCTTTTAACCAATATCTCATAAATGGATCTACAAGATAGTATTTATCGCCCAGCCTATCGCAAATATCTTTTTTCATTAAAGATTCCAAAGTACTTTTAAGTGTTGAAGCACTTAGTGTTGTTTGCGCAAGATTATCATTTGAGTAAAGATTTTTCCCGTCAAACTCCACGATATACTTTAGTGCTATTTTTTGATTTGGCGTAAGAGAACTATATATATAAGCATACAAATCATACTCTCTTTCATACATTAACTCTAACGCTTTTGTAATCTCCTCATCTTGAACGCTTTTTTGTGTGATGTCCCATACCAAATATAAAAGCTGCTGCATATAGTAAGGAAATCCGTCTGTAGTATCAAAAATAAGCTCTATCTGTTTATTTGTTATTGATTTGTCTGTTTTTGTAAATTTCTCGTTTGCAAAAGCTACCCAATCATCAAGTTTAATCTCTTTAATAATATTATGTTTTACGGATTTGTAAAAAGCTCTATTCTTGTCGTTAAACATACTATTTAAAATCGACTTTTTACTGCCACTAAAGATGTAGGAGACATCTCTTGAGTGTGTTTGTATGATAGTTCTTAGTTTTTTTTCTATATCGAACTGCTCAACCTCTTGAAACTCATCAAAGATAACAACAACTTTTTTATCCATTTTTTTAGCATATTGATACGGCAGATTGACTACATCTTCAAATGTCGCTTCTAGCTCTTTTTTTGTGAAGGAAAGTCCGTAACTTATATCATTCGTTTGGGATATTTTCATAGTTATATTTGGTCTTATCTGGATCAACTCTTTAAAAAGCTTTACCACTTTGTCACTTTTGCTCTCAAAGGCAGAGGCGATAGCATGAAAATACTTCTCAATGAACTCTTCTACGGTTGTAACACTAAACCAATCAAAAAAAATCACTTTGACATTTTCATCATGTTGCAAATCATTTTGAAGTTTTTTTAGCAGTGAAGTTTTACCAAATCTTCTTGGAGCATACAGAAGAACATTTAGCCCGCTAAGAGCATCTCGTCTTAACTCACTCAGTTCATCAACTCTATTGCAAAAATCATCACTATAGACTTCATTGCCAAAATAAAACGGGTTATTCATTTAAAGTTCCATCTATTATAGTTTCAGCAATTATACCTTCTACTATAATAGTTGTCAATATAATTTTTTATATCAAATTATTTTATCTCTTCAATGCCTATGTTTTTAAAATAATTATATGTACCATCATAATACTTTCCATCACGTGTCATATCTCTAATATCACCCTGTGGGATATAAATCACCATACCCTGTCTAGCCCTTGTAAGTAGAACTCGATATGAATTTTTTAAATAATTTCTATCTGTTGCACTATTTATATTTTGAAATTTTGTCCCTTTAAAAGTTTGATAGTTCCATCTATTTTCATCAAAATAAAAATTTTCACCCCAAACCATACAAGCCCAGTCAATTTCTAGCCCTTGTATATCAAATTCAGTTGCAATATCTTCAAAAAAATATGATGAGCGGACATCATCTTTATCGTTTAAAAACCAATACTCCACGGCTATCTCATTTTTTACATCGATACCATAGGGCCTTAACCTCTTGGCCCCAGAAGAAGCAAGAAGTCCAAATCGTTCTGATCCCCTTGACTTTCCAATAAGCCATTGCTTTGCAAGATTAAAATCCCTGGTAATAAAAAGTGGATAGTCTTCCCTGATTTCTGAATAAAGTTTTTTTGAATCTTCTATGTTTAGCTCTAATAAAGCATGAATAAAATCTGACAATTTCTCAGACCTAAATGAACGCACAGAAACAGAGAGGTGCAAATCATTTTTTTCATTCCCATTTTCACTAAGCCATCTCTTAATATCATCATTAGATATGTAACTTCTATTTTCTGCAATCAATGACGAATAATAGATGTCCCAATCGCCAAAGTGATTTTTAAGAGCATCTATCCACTCCTGCAGTCCAGCTTCACCCGTATTTATCTCCTGACCTCCACCAATCAAACAAATAATTGTGCACCAATCTTCATGTCTGTTCATAACGTCAATCAAGAATTCAGGTTCTGACATATCAAAATCATCTTTACCTTTTTTTCGTTTCATAAATGAACTGGCTTGCTCTTTGGTCCAAGCCCTTTGAGCCTCATCAAATACAACTACTTTTTCAATAGGAGCCTTTTTAGAAATCAAATTATCATCTCTAAAATGGTGAATATTTTGAATAAATGCATTAGCTTTTATAGCAGCTTGTTTTTTTGTCAAATTTTTATTATTGCTAACTTCGTCTCGTACCAATGCTTCTCTAAGTACTGCAACTAGTGGACCATTTCCAGAGAGGAAAACTGCATGTTCATCTAAATCAGCTTTCATTCTTTCATTTGCAATATTTAACCCAGCAAGCGTTTTGCCAGCACCTGGAACACCAGTTACAAAGCAGATAGATTTTTTTTGATACATTTTTGAATTTTCTATAATTTCATTTATGCATGCTGTTGTTCTAGAGAGATTGATAGCTCCTGAATCTGAACGAGAGATTTCTTGCACATTATGCCCTCTATAAAGTGCCTGCGCTGCTTCGATGATTGTAGGTGTTGGCTTATAGATACTATTCGCCCAATTATCTGGTTCAATTAACCCTCCAGCAGAAGCTGCTAAACAAAGAGAAATAACCTCACTTAAATTAGTTTCATTTGCAAACAGTGGAGTATATAAATTATCTTGATATCTTTCTAATATATTTTCTTTGGCCGGCGCACGTGTTGCTATTAATATAGGGATTAATTTAGCTTTATGACTACCTTCATGAAAATTTTTCAGGTCCAGTGCATAGTCTACAACCTGCTCAATCGCATATTTTTGATAACTTGTATCGCCTATTTTAAACTCTAGTATAAAAATCAAATCATTAATAACTAAAATATTATCAACTCTTTTACCCATTCTTGGAATTGAAAACTCAAAAAATAAATGGCCATTTTTAAAAACATATAGATGTTGCTTTAAAATATCAATTTGCTTTAACCAAGCGTTCTTCTGCAAGTCTTCAAGAGAATAAGAATGTTTTTGTGTCAATTGGCCTAAAATTGCACTGGTATCATGTTGTATAAAATTTTCGATTTTATCTGAGTAATATGCCCTCACTCCGCTTCTCCTCTCAAATACCCCAGCACCGCTTTTATAACATCGTCGTCATCTTTAGAATCAGACTTTATACTCTCTTTTTTATCATCACTTTGTGTAATCGTTATATTTTGTCCGTAGTTTGAGATGATTT
>JAUPLZ010000140.1 GCA_030836705.1 Campylobacterota bacterium | reverse complement strand
TGTTTGATTGCTCACTATAAAAAGCTGGATAAAAGAGAGTAGTGTTTTTGTGTAACCGTTGCCGACATCATTTTTATAGTCCACGATTTGCTGCATTGCTCGTCTTGGGCTAATCTCTAAAGATTTAAGTTCTACTTGAACGACTGGAACACCATTTATAAGTAAAATAACATCATAACGATGATGAGAATTGTCGGTATTTATGCGAAGTTGATTTATCACTTCAAAGCTATTTTTGCACCAATCTTTGATATTTACAAGTGTATAGTAAAGTGGAGTTCCATCATCTCGGACAAAGCTGTTTTTTTCTCTTAGGATTTTGGCTGAATTATAAACATCGCCGGTAATGATACTGTCTTGAAGTCGTGCAAATTCAGCATCACTAAGATTTACATGGTTTAATTCTTGAAATTTTTGACGAAAATTTGCATCTAGTGTCTCTTTACTTCTGATATCTTGGCGATAAATGTATTTTAAATCTTGTAGTTTTGCTATAAAGTCTTGTTCTATTTTACTTTCTTTTATCACTATATTTTCCCATTTTTTAATTTCATTTCAAAAAACACTCTCCGTCACTATTTAGTTTTTTACACAAACTACTACTTTTCATCTTCATCTTCAAAGAGTTTAAATGGCCACAAAACGGTTCTTTTGATAACCGAAAAAGGATAAAGAGCCGCATTTTGCGCAAAAGTCGTCTTCACTTCAGGATTATCGAGCGGACCTTTTACGGATATTAAAGTACCTATTGTTTTCTCATCGCCAAGAAGCACATATCCCACAAGAGGAATTTTGCCTATTAAGTTGCTAAGCCCTTTTATTGTGTTTAAAGAAAGAGTCAAATCGACCTCTTTTGTTTTTAGGTTTACTTGACCGTATCCAATAATATCAGTATTGTTTCCGATAAATCTAATAGTGCTTAAATAAATCATATCTCCGGAAGTAAAATATTCAATCGTTCCGTTTTTTACAGTATACCCGTCCGAATCAAATCCTGGATTTTTAAGCGTCACCAAAGAAGGCACGGTATTTATAAAGGCAATAATATTGTTAATAAGCGCAAAACCTTTTACGGTAGCATCTTTTATAGAGAGTACGCCGTAAAACTCTTTTGTTTTTATGTTTCCTGATGTAAGCAGGTCTGCTTTTCCGTTTTTCATCTCAAATTTAAAAAGTTTTTTTGTAAATTCGCTGTCTATTTTTTTTGCCGTTATCGATATTTCGTCTGATTCTTTATATACATTTATTTTTGTGATACCGTGATTGAGTTCAAAATTTAAAAAATCATCTTTTAGGAAAAGATTGTAATCATCGGCTGGAATAACCCTCTCTTCATAAAAAATATTTGAATTTCTTGCGAAGAGTTTTATAGCCAGACTATCTTCTTTTTTCTTCTCTTCATATTTTTTTTCTACAAGCTCTCTCTCTTCACTGCTTTTACCGTATTTTGCAAGAAGCGAAGAGAGGCTTATATCTATATTTTTATAATCTATGCTAATTTCGCTATTTTTGATATCGACAACAATATCTTTATTTACAACAACTCTGCTTTTATTGCCGCTTTTATCAAAAGCAATATCAAACTTGGTTATCTTTTTTCCATTTTGAAATATTGATGTTCCATTGCTGTCTATTGATGCTCTTGCACTTGTATTGCCGTCATACTTTATAAAATTTAGTTTCCCGTTTTGTATCTCTAGCATTTGTAAAATTGGAGAATTTTTTACAAAAAGAGTCAAGTCATCGACTTTTATATCAATCTTATCCTTTTCATAAACTATATTAGTGTGAAGCTCTTTAGAATTAATCAGTACGGCATCTTTGTATGAAATATTTAAGTCGGCGGAGATGTTTTTGATATCCAAAATCTCTTTATTTCCAATATCAAGAGAACTTATGTGTGTTTTGGCGCTTACTTGTTTTTCTTTTATATCAACCATGCCCGTGAGGTTTAAATCTATCATATTTTTAAATGCAATATTAAGATTATCTATCTCCACCTCTTTATCTTTTAGCGCGACTTTGCCGCCTCTTGAAATAATCTCATTGTCAAAGATTTTAAACTTTGAATCTTCAAGAGCCGTAGAAACAGATATCGAAAAAAGATCTTTTGCAAGCCCAAGTTTTAAGCCAAAAACGGAGCTATTCTTGCCATCTTCTTGTTTTAAAAAATCAAGAGGAATATCATAACCGCCTAACACCTCTTTTAGTGTTTCGTTTATGTTAGTATCTGACGCAATATTTATATTTAAAACAGGTTCGCTAAAAAGATTGTCTATTGAACCGCTGAGGTCAATTTGCACATCTTCGTAGTTGGCGTCATTTGTATAAAAAGAGAGTTTTGAATCTGCCATCTCCAGTAAAACTTCCGAACTTTTTGCTCTTTTTAATTTTTCGTTAAACAGAATAGCCACTTTTTCAAGCTTTGCCTCTACTAAAAGCTCGTCTAAAATCGGCTTTTTCTTTTCTATGTCTATTGGAATATAGAGATATTTCACTCTATACTCTTTTGCTTTTATTTTTTCCAAAAGCCACACTCTAACGGTGCTGGAAAGACCGGAATTATCAACAATTTCCTCTATAGAATCCAAATCCGCATCATAAATGGCAACCTCAGCCTTTTTCAAATTGGAGTTTATATTAAAATCAAAAGCGGTTCCAAGGGTTTTGGCTCTTCCGCTTGCTTCTAGTTTTTTGTGTTTTATATCCAGTTTTGCATCTACTGAAATATCGCCTTTGTATTTTTCATATTCAAAATGGCTTTTATAAACTTTTATATCGGCTTGATTTTTATCCATAGACATAACCGCATTTAGCGTTATTAATTTGGAGTTAATATCAACAACCGATTCTATTTTATTTTTGTATGGGTCAAAAAATATTTTTGCTTTGCCTTTTATCTTAAGCGGCTTGTAGATTAGATTATTTATTTCCGCTGCCAATTTTCCGTCCAAAACAGCAACAGAAGCATTTAAATCAGCATCTTTATGAGTTATGTTTACTATTTTATCTTTATACAGTACATAAATTTTTTCTTTTTTAAAGAGTAGTTTTTTTATCTCTATTTTGTTTACGAAGCGAAGGGCAAATAATATACTGTCTGCTATACTTATAATTTGTTCACCATCAAGCGGCTTTGATTCTTTTGAAGTTTCCAAAATCTCCACCGAATCGACTTCAACTATCAAGCCATCGTCATAAATTATGAAAGCAGATCGGAAGAGCACA
>JAUPLZ010000139.1 GCA_030836705.1 Campylobacterota bacterium | reverse complement strand
CTTTGATTACTGAGGCTATTACAAAGACTTCAAATAGAGTTCATGATGTTTCAAAAATAGAGAATTTTTCTTTTGAAACGCTCAATTACAGCGATTTTAGCCTCTCAGTAAAGAGTTTCGGCAAGAGCAATATAACGCATGCGGATAAAAAGAGAGAGGCTTATGCCGGACTTGAAAAATTAATCGGGGCGGAAGATACCGATAAGATATTTTCTATTATTGAAAATATAAAGGTGGATTTAGCCGAGAAAAAGAAGAGTGGTTTTTGGAAAGAAAATCCGTTTAATAAGATTACAAACCTTACTCTTGAATGGAGTGAAGGGAGTAGCGATACAAATGTTCAATTTAAAAGTTTTGCTGAGCTTAATGATTGGTTTGATAAAACATTCAGATTTGCTGATGATATTCCCGGCGTCAATGAAGGGTATGTTAAAAACAAGATCTCTTTTTCGATGATAAATGATGCGGGAGAAACATTCAACACTTCTGTAAGGGCGGATGTTTCGGCAAGCAGCGGCGATTTTAACCCTCGCAGGGGTAATATATACAGTTATTTTGCAGATAAACTAAAATATAACCTTGATACTCCTAGGGCTATGGCAAATGGCTCCAGTGTCTATGTTGATTTAAGCAGATATAAAGACAACGCCGTCGCTTTTGGCGATGAAGAACAAAAAAATTTATTCCAATTTACTTTTTATAATAAATGGGACACCACTATTTATAAACAGGTAGAAAGCTGGGGGGCTACACAAGAAGAGGCTTACTCCTCTATAGTAGCAGCTGATTCTCACGGGGATGAATATGAAGGGCTTGAGGATCTTGAATATTCAGTTGAAAAACTAGATATAGGAGTGTCTGATATTAAGCGAGAATTCAATATTGCTGAGTCCTTGGATGAGGATGGCGATGCGCTCTATACTATTGGAAAAAGTGATTTTAAAATTAGTTCAAATTCCGATGGTATCCCCGATATGTTGCAGGCGATGTTTGAGCATGCGAAAAATTCAGAGGAAGTTGTTTCGTGGATTTCATCACGGGAACTCTCTAGCACGATTGTCGATTCTCGCGGCAACGGGTTTGTGGTTTCAGATATTGCGGATTTTTTAGATAGAGAGCACGAGAGATTTTTACAATCCTCAGCTGTGCGTAGTCTTGCAGCGGGAGCGAATAGCGACTTGGCAGGCGGAGAGGTAGAGAGGCTTGCCAATAGCGGACGGGTTAATAAGGATTTGGTATGAAAATCGAAGATCTCGTTAAAAAGATTGATAGAGGGTTTTCAAATAAAAATGGCTATACCTTTGATTTTGAAACAGAGGTTTTAGAGGATTTGGATGCTCAGATTTTGACGCATCCAAATGATAGTGAAAAACTTATTCTCTTTTTTGATAATAAATCTGCGTCTCTGCCAAAAAAAGTAACGATGGATTGGATTGCCAAAAAGATTGATTCAAGAGAGGAGTATAATAATCTCTCCTCTCTTTTTAATATGCTGCCTCTGCATGGAAATTGTTATCCGACAACTTACGGTGTCGGTTATTTTTGTCTTTTTAAAAACAATGAAGAGTTTTTAAAAGATAGGGATCTTGTTGATTCGCAGCTTAAGCATATCGGTTTAAAGTATAAGTGCGAATTTTCGGATGCACATTATGTTTTGAGGTTTATTATCTCAAAAGAGGCGGAAAATCTTGCTAAGATAAGAGACTTTTTGGATAAAACAAGCCCTGTTGCTCTTATGGCTGCTTCTGCACCAAATGTTGGTCCAAAGCGTTTGGCTGATGAAATTGAAAAGTTATCTGCACCCAAAGAGTTTCAGAGCAGGGATTTGGTGTGAATCTTCTTTTTCTAAAAGCGTTGCTTACTTAAGCTTTGTTTTATTATACTTTTATTATAATTTAGAAAAAGGATGATTATGAGGCAGATATTTAAATCGGTAACGGTTAGTTTAGCGGCAGTTCTTCTTTTGGGATGCAGTGCAAGTAAAAGCAAAAGCAGCCCTCTTGATATGGGCGGCAGTGCTAGAGCTAATTCAGCGGTTGGTGCTACTCTGGCACCAAAGGCGATAGATTTGACGGTTGCTAAAAAGCTTTCAGCTGTTTTAGCAGAGCTTGGCGCCATCGAAGGAAGCGTCTATTTTTTAAAATCGGATGATTTCGTGCTTCACACTCTTGATAAGAGCTCTTCGGAGCTGGTGAAGATTGATAGTTTTGACACGCTTAAGCGTTATGTGGAAAATACTACAAATTACACAATTGAAATTGTTAAAAACAGATTTATTCAAGATGATATGAAAGTTGTTAAACTTCTTGATAAAGATATCGTAAAAAATAGCTTATCTAAAATTCCGTTCGTCCCTACAGAGGGAATGACAATTACATCTGCTTTTAGCGAGATTGAAAAAATAAGCGGTTTTTATGTGGCGTTTTCTCGCGATGCAGAGATTGTTGAGACTATAAACACGAAAGAGAGCACATTTGTTCAGTCACTTGGCCGCATTAATATTGATTTTAAAGGCGCTAATGTTTCTGAATTTTTGGATTACGCACAGGGAGTTGCAGATATCTATATAGATATAAACTATAAAAATAAAGTTATTAAAGTGAGCAAGTATCAAACTAAGCTCTTTAATATTGAAACGCCCAATAATATAATCCCGCTTACGGCTACGACTAAATTTATTGATGAGCTTAAGAGCTTGATAAAAGTTGATTCCGAGAGCAAGGTTATCATAAATGAACGCGGGATTATTATTGTCAAAACCACAAAAGCGAATATGGATGCAGCGGAGCGGATGTTTACCGAATATAATATTTTATACGGCGACGGGAGCGGGACGGAAGTCGCCAAAACGCCGTCGGATGGTGAGATATTGAACTACGAAGAGTCTCTTAAAAATATTATAGCAGATATTGAAAAATCTATATCTGCGTTAAGCACAGTAGATATCCAAGGCTTTAACAAGCCTAGAGTTCTTGAAGAGTTTAATGATTTTAAAAATAAAATTCAAGAGCAGATTGCAGCAATAAAAGCGCAAGCTGAGTCTAAATAAAGGGTTATGATGAAAAATATATTGATTTTTGCAGGCGGCTTAGCGGCCGTCTTGATGGTTGGCGGCTGTGCCGATAAAGAGACGGGTGCACTTGATATATATAGTAAGACGGAGGCGCGTCTTATGAAAAAGCCTACCGAGAAGATACTAAAAAACAGCTATGTAAATGTTGAGAAAGTTATTAAACTTTCTCAGGCCCTTGCACAGCTTGAAAAAGTTGACGGGAAGGTCTATATGCTTAGCTCCGGAGCGATTGATTTTGATATCCCCAGCTCCTCATATCGCGGCATCAGCTCTTATGATGGCTTGAAAAAATACATTCAAGACTCTACTGGCAGGATGTATGATATTGAGATATCAAATAACTATTTTGATGTCGGTTATAAGCTTGTGAACTCTTTTGATAAATTTGAAAAGAACAAAAAGGGGCTTGAACATAAAAGCTTCAACTTTAATGTTGACAGCACGGTCGGTCTTTCAACTATTTTCAGGATGGTAACCGAACATACAGGTTTTAACATTACTACGGATAATTTTATTAAGCAAGATGAAGATAAACAGATTGTCGTCGTCTATAAAGGGGACAATATAAAAGGTCTTCTTGACTATTTATCTTCTAAACTGAATATCTATTATGATATTGATTATGAGAAAAAGATTATCAGTTTTTCTAAGTTTAAATTTAAGCTTTTTTCGGTTCTTTTACAGAACGAATATACAAAAATCACACAGACGACATCTTTGTCACAAGCAAACCTTGGTGCTAGTAGCGCTGACGCTGCCACCGCTACTACAAGCACTAGCACGGGCGGAGACGGCGTGCAAATTGTTGAATCAGAAAATAGACATCAGTATGAGTTTCTTGATAAAGAGCTCTCTTCGATTTTTATGACAGGCACACAGCTAGTCGGCGGTGATTTAACTACTATGACAACTACTACCGCCCCGGCTACAGAGATCCCAAAAGAGAGCCTGGAGAACAGGGAATATTACAGGATTAATCCAATGGCAGGAACTGTCGCCGTTTTTGCGTCTCCCGGCAAAATGGCACAAGCGGAAAAAATTATTAAAAATCTTGAAGAAAGTGCAAATAAAAACATCTCTGTTAAGATTAAACTCTACAAGGTTAAGCTAAATAGAGATAAGCATTATGGCATAAATTGGAGCTATCTTGCGACTAAAGCGCAGGAAACAGTATCATTAAACTCTAATGTTTTTTCTGCGCCGAATCTTCAAAATTATGGGAACTTAAACTATATGAATGTTTCTGATTCTGTTAATTTCGAGGCGGTTCTCTCGACTTTAAGTGAATTTGGAAATAGTGAGCTTGTTGACACCTTTGATTTTCTTATGAGCAATAACACAATTGATTATAGGACGAATGCAAAAGAGCTTAAATATATCGCAGAAGTTAAGCAGGATACGGTTGCGGGGACTGCGACTACTGCGGCGACTACGACTTTTTCTGTTACACAAAGTGATTTGAAATATGGAACTTTTGTTATGGTGAGTCCTAGAGCGATAGCGGGAAAAATAAATATAAAAGCTAATTTGATTTTTTCAAATCTTCTTTCTATGGACACTAAGACTTTTGGGGATGACGCGAGCAATCTTTTTGTTCAGCAGCCATTCATCGAAAAAGAGAGCAAAAAAATCAACATGACCATGAACAGTGGCGAGAGATATATCGTAAGCGGGTTTATGAGAGAGTCTGCTGAAAAAACCTACTCAGGGCTTCTCCCTAGTGAAAATGCCGTGGTGCAAGGTGTGTCGGGGATGAACGACAGGCTTATGGAGCGCGAAGAGTATTTTATCACTGTTGAGACGACAATTTTATAAGGCAAGGATAAAACAGATGAAAAAAAGTTTAATAACCGTATTATTCGCGGCGGGGATAATTGCGGCGGATAATAATGCAACCGATGTAAAAGATGAGTTTGCAAAAAAATGGGCGGAGATGAGCGCCAAGGTTCAGCAAGAGCAGGGGGCAGGTTCTTCTCTTCCGGCTCTGCCGCCAGTGCCACAGGTGCCGGAGAAGAGTGAAGAAGAGATTATCACAAGTGAAAGTCGTGTATTTCAAGAAAAACTAAATATACATAACAACAAGATAAAAAAAGAGATGGTGGATACGGAACTTGAGAGTAAGGGTTCAATTGAGATTGAGCCGCAGTTTATTGAAATTGCCGGAAAAAGTGAATACTACATCTCTTATAGAGAGTTTCTTGAAGTAAGGCTTTTTTTTGCAAATAAGCAGCAGAATAGATACTCTCTATCCCAGCTTCCGATTACATCGTCTGAGCTGCAAAATATTACGCAGGAACTTCAAACTATTATTCAGCAAGAGACGCAGAGCTTGGGGATGAATACATCAGCTACAGCGATCATCCCTGCTCCTCCTAAACAGAAAAAAGAGTCGCTTTGGCTGAATAAAGATTACGGAAATTTTGTCGTAGCTTCAATAAGCTCGAAGTCTGTCGTTTTTAAAGGAAAATAGATGTTTGCTTTTGACGCTTTGAGCCATAGCGTAAAAAAAGAGATTCTTGAGATGCTAAACAGGTATATCTCTTCGGGAATGAACCTTTATAACTCTATTGACTCCGCAAGCAAAGATGTTAAAGATAAAAAAATCGCAATGATTCTAAAAAAAGTTCAGCTTGATGCCGATAGGCTCAATGACATTCCTCTCGCGCTTAAAAACAACGGCGTTTTAAATGCCAGAGAATATACCATTTTGGTCAATGCCAAAAAAAATATAAAAGTGGCGCTGACGGAGATTATAAAGCTCTCAGACAGCGGCAGTTTATTTGAAAAGATGATGTTTAAAGTCATGGTTCTCCCGCTATTAATTTTTTCGGCTCTCATGTTTGCGCCGTCATTTATAGCACCTTATATCAAGTCGATTTTTAATGACTTTAAAAGAACGCTCTCCATTGAGCTTGAATTGGATTGGTACTTATCGACAGTTATCGACTATGCGCATGTTTATGCTATGGTCGGGGCTGTTGTTTTAATCGCTCTTGGGACCGTAATATTTGTCTATTTTTATACCTATAAAAATAGAATAGATTTGACATATAAGCTTTTTAAATATAAGTCGGTTGTTGATACTCCGTATATTTTAAATCTTATGGTCTCTTTAAATAAGTCCACGGGTATGAATTTGACTTATGTTTGTACGGCACTTAAAAACACGGTCGCTCCTAGATCGCTTGGCTATTTTTTTGAAAAAATAGAGCGCGAAAAGAACAATAATAATCTTTTTAATACATTTATTGGATTTGGCTTTGACAGGGGCGTTTCCCGTCTCTGCTCACTAGGTCAAAACAAGGGGATTAACGACTTTTGGCTCAACATGGAAAAAGGGATGATTTTTTCTGAAGAGCAGTTGGCGGCGGCGAATGATAAATGGAACAAAAGAGGCAAGACGAATATGATGCTTGTCTTTTTTGTCGGCATAGCAATTTTGATTAATTCTATCGGATATGTCACAATGATGTCTTCTAAGATTGAGCAGACTTTAAAAAAAGAGATGGGGGGAGTGAGAAGATGAAGAAAAGATTAAGAGGCGGGTTTACCTCGCTTGAATTGATTTTAACACTTGCAGTCGTGCTGATTATCAGTACGCTTGCAAGTGTTAAGGCGTTAGAGAATCACAAAGAGAATGCGCTTGAAAAGCTCTATGTTGATACGACGCAGCTGCTTAGTCAGTTTGTGGCGACAGATAATTTAAACAGTTATGTCGGTTTTTTGAGAGCCGGTCCCAGCTGTCTTGACGCAAATACTTATGATTCAGCCGGCACTAGGGTTAATTTTGAGCAATTTAAAACCTGTCTCGGCGATGATTTGGGTATG
>JAUPLZ010000138.1 GCA_030836705.1 Campylobacterota bacterium | reverse complement strand
TTTCTGCCTAAATCAACAAGCATTATATGTTCTGCTATCTCTTTTTTGTCTGTTAGCATTTCATTTTCTAGCTCTTTGTCTCTCAGTGCGTTTTTGCCTCTTTTTCTAGTGCCCGCTATTGGTCTTAGGAGTATGGTTTTATCTTGAAGCTGTATCATAACCTCAGGTGAGCTTCCCGCAATCGCAAACTCTTTAAATTCAAGTAGATAAAGATACGGGGACGGGTTTTTGCTTCTTAAAACCCTATAAAAGCTTAGCCTATCGACGATAGCCGGTTGAATATATCTGTTTGAGATGAGTATTTGAAAAATATCTCCGCTTTTTATTTTTTCTTTTGATTTATTTACAATATCAATAAAACTTTCCTTATTAAAATCAAAATTGCCATCAGATAATTTAATCGCTTTTTTTAGAGGAACAAAAGCATAAGAAGACTTGAGTATATTTTCTATTTCATCAAATTTTTTAGAAAATTCCTCCATTGATGAAATAAGCGTAAGCGTTGATGTTTTGTGAGAAAAAGCAACAATCATTTTTGGTCGTATTAGTTCAAAATCAGGAACATTTGCGATGTCTACTAGAGTGGTCATATTCTTTTTTAATGAGGGTTCAAACTCTTTGACCATGTCATATCCGATATAGCCTATAAATCCATCCACAAAACCGACCGAAAGGTCTTTTGAAATTTCATTATATTTGTTTTGATCTATTTTTGAGTAATATTGCTTCATAAACAAAAGAGGGTTATCTGAGATTTGGCTCGTTTTGCCATTTTCATCAGTGTAGTGGCTTTTGTTGTGTTGATGCCAGATTTTTTCACGAACGCCAACTGCGATATAGCTAAAATTTCCTCTATCGTTGTTTACTACACTTTCAAAAAGAAACATTGTTTCTCTTTGAAAATAGTCTTTTAGCTTTTTGTAATGAGCAATCGGGCTAAACTGGTCGATAAAAATTTTCTTGCTATATATCATTTCGCTTAGTCTTTTATAGCAAATGCGCTATCTGATATCTTATCATGAACATTCGGTAGTTCTTTTTTTGCCGCCTCCATGCTTTCAAACGGTCCAACATAAATTCTTTTTATCATTGTGCCGTTGATTTTTCTTGAAACTATTTTATATTTGTAATTGTTGTTTGTTATTGTTGCAAGAAACTTTTGATCCGGCTCAAACTTTGTAAGAGATGCGACTTGAATATAAAACTCTCCTTTTTTGCTTGCAAAATCTACATTTTTTGCTTGTGTCGGTTTCACAGGCGATGTTTTTGCGGGCGCTGGTTTTTTGGCTGTCTCTTTAACAATGTTTTTTTGCTTTATTTCTTGAATTTGCGGCGCTGGTACTACAGGCGGTGCTGGTTGTACTGATGGCGTCGGTTTGGCTTCTATCTCATTTGGAACACTGACAACTTCTGTTGCATTTTCTTCTGTGCCGCCTTCTTTAATTTTTGTCTCTTTTATTCTTTTTATCATGTCATCAAGATTTTCTTTTGCCTCATTTTGAGCATCTTCTTTTATTGGAACATCCTCAAAAAGCTCTTTGTCTTTTTCTGCCTGCTCCAAAGGAAGAGCTGCTTCTTCTGTTGGCTTGTTTGTATCATCTTGCGAAATCATTTTAAAAGCGAGTATGCCAATAAAAAATATTAAAATAGTAACTGCGGAAAAAAGAAGAATACTTTTGATATTGCTGCCTTTTTCATTGTCTTTGTTTTTGATCAATATATCATTTAACTCGTTTTTTTCTTCCATTTTAAATCCTTTTTAAAAGATGGGTTACATATGTTTTGACCAATTTGCGCCTCTTTCTTTTGCGTAAACCTCATAAGGAAGTATGAGAATGTTAAAATCTCTAGGAATATCTGGATTTGGAAACATTCTCCACTGTTTTGTTGGCATTTTTTGTTGCAGCTTTAAAGACAGCAATTTTGCAATTTGATATCCTTCCTGTAAATCGGTATGTCCTTTGTGAACATAAAGATGCAAATGCCCTTCTGTTTTGGTTTTGTATGCGGTGAAATTGATAAAACCTTCTTCTCTAAGCATTAACTGTGCCCTATGATAAAATTTTTCAGGGTCGTTTCCGTTGTAATCAAAAACAATGTTTTCAACTTTATCACCCGGACGGATAAGTGAATGAGCTACGACTATCTTTTTGTCGGCATGATCATTCATGATTGTCGAGGTGAGCATTTTATCAATTTTTTCAAATTTATTGTATAGCGTCCTCTCTTTGTAAATTATTTTTTCATTTAGAGAATCATTTTTTTGCCAGTAGTGGCTAGTTATCATTTTGATTAATTTTATATCTACACTGTACATTAAAATGATTCCCTTTTAATTTAATATATTGATTTGCTATACATTATGAAATTGCTTGCTAGTTCTTTTAGCTCACCCGCTATCTTTTTTTGCAGCTCTGTATTTTCGATATTATCGAGCACATCAGCTATTTTTTCGCCTATTATTTTAAACTCTTTTTCTTTCATTCCTCTTGCAGTTAGAGCAGGCGAGCCGATTCTTATACCGCTTGTTACAAAAGGGCTTCTGTGTTCGCCCGGAACAGTGTTTTTGTTTACTGTAATTCCGGCATTTCCAAGCGCCGCATCGGCATCTTTTCCTGAAAAAGGCTTGTTTATAAAAGAGACAAGAATTAAGTGATTGTCTGTTCCGCCACTTACTATATCGTATCCTCTTTTTTGAAGAACTTCAGCCAAAGCTTTTATGTTTGCCTTTACTTGTTTTGCGTATTCTTTCCATTCCGGCTTTGCGTTATACATAAAACCTACTGCTTTCGCTGCTATTACATGCATCAAAGGTCCGCCTTGCATGCCCGGAAAAATTGCTTTATTAATTTTTTTTGATATCTCTTCGTCGTTTGTAAGGATAATGCCGCCCCTTG
>JAUPLZ010000137.1 GCA_030836705.1 Campylobacterota bacterium | reverse complement strand
TGATTGAAGCTATTATTTACTCTTTGTAAAAAAAAATGTGCTACTATCACATTAAAATAATCTGATGGAGAGAAAAATGTTAGATTTGGCTATCGTAGGCGGAGGACCTGCTGGACTTACTGCTGGACTTTATGCAACAAGAGGCGGTTTGAAGAATGTTGTTATGTTTGAAATCGGCATGCCAGGTGGTCAAATAACACAAAGTAGCGAAATAGAGAATTATCCCGGCGTATCAGAGGTAGTGAGCGGCATGGATCTTATGCAAAAATGGCCTGAGCAGTGCAGTAGATTTGGACTAAAAACAGAGATGGATGAGGTTGTTGCTGTTACTAGTAATAGTGACGGCACATTTCGTATTAAGACGACAAGCAATAAAGAGCATGATGCCATAAGCGTTATAGTATGCACAGGAAGCGTGCCTAAAAGAGGCGGTTTTAAAGGCGAAGATGAGTTTTTTGGCAAAGGAGTGAGCACCTGCGCTACTTGTGATGGATTTTTTTATAAAAATAAAGCCGTAGCGGCAATAGGCGGCGGTGATGCCGCGCTTGAAGAGGCATTGTATTTGGCAAATATATGCTCAAAAGTTTACTTGATCCACAGAAGAGATAAATTTAGAGCATCTCCTGAGACGGTTGAGAGAGTAAAACACAACGAAAAAATAGAGTTAGTTTTAAATGTTGATGTGGAAGAGGTTTGCGGAGATAAATCAGGAGTAACGGGTGTAAAAGTCAAATCAAGAAGTGATTCGAGTGTTAGAGATATAAGCGCTTTGGGTGTGTTTGTTTTTGTAGGCAGAAATGTAAAAAATGATGTCTTAAGAAGTGCGAACGGCTATATATGCGAAGTTAATGATGGCGGCGAGGTTATTGTAGACCTTAAAATGAGAACATCAAAAAAAGGTCTTTTTGCGGCTGGCGATATTAGAATAGATGCGCCAAAACAAGTGGTTTGTGCAGCTGGCGACGGCGCAACTGCAGCACTTAGTGCAATCGAGTATGTAGATGAATTTAAGGCATTAAAAAAATGATAAAAACCGGTATTTTTGGAGCAGGCGGAAGAGTAGGAAAGTTATTAATAGAAAATTTAAAAAATGATTCAAGCTTGTCACTTTCTACTGTTTTTGCAAGAAATAAAATTGATTTTGCGGTTCCTAGCGAGACCCTTGTCACAAATCAAATGGAAGTTTTTTTGGATGCAAGCGAGCTTGTTATTGATTTTACGCTTCCGGAGGCAACCGAAGAGCTTTTAAAAGTTGCCATAGAAAAATCCCCGACCCCGCTTGTAATAGGAACTACTGGATTAAACTCTCATCAGCAAAATTTATTAAAGCAAGCATCTGAAAAGATGCCGGTTTTGTATGCTACTAATATGTCGGTTGGAGTTGCTCTTTTGAATAAACTTGTTTTTATGGCAAGCAAAACACTAAAAGATTTTGATATAGAAATTACCGAGATGCATCATAAATTTAAAAAAGACGCACCAAGCGGTACGGCGCTTACACTTGCTGATTTTGCAGCCAAAGGCAGAGACCTTAATATCGATAGCGTAAGAGTGAGCGGGCGAGACGGCAATATAGGTCAGAGAAAAAAAGATGAAATAGCCGTGATGGCATTAAGAGGCGGTGATATAGTCGGAGAACATACGGTTGGCTTTTATGCCGATGGCGAATTTATTAGATTAAATCATACGGCAACAAACAGAAATACTTTTTCAAACGGTGCGATAAGAGCCGGAAAATGGCTTGTAAATCAGCCGAACGGTTTGTATTCTATTCAAGATTTTTTACAATTATAAAAGAGAGGAATTTGTGCGTAGTTTAAATGAAAAATGTGCCGTAGTCGGTGTGTTTGATGAAAACGCTGCAAAAAAAGCCTATTTAGCGCTTTTTGCAATGCAGCATAGAGGACAAGAAGCAAGCGGAATTAGCAGTAGTGATGGCAAAAATATTCATACAATAAAAGACAGAGGGCTTGTTAACGATGTTTTTAATGATGAAAAAATAGCAAAACTCACGGGAAAAATGGCAATCGGTCACAATAGGTATTCAACTGCCGGAGACGATTCTATTCTTGATGCTCAACCTGTTTTTGCAAGATATGATTTGGGCGAGATGGCTATAGTGCACAATGGGAATCTTACAAATGCGCAAGAGGTTAGAAAAGAACTGATTAAAAACGGTTCAATTTTTCAATCTTCAATGGATACGGAAAATTTAATTCACCTAATCGCAAAATCAAATGCAGGTAATCTAAAAGATAGAATCCTAGAAGCCCTTGCTATTGTAAAAGGTGCTTACTCTTTTATTTTTTTAAGCAGAACTAAAATGTTCGTAGCAAGAGATCCGCACGGTTTTAGACCGCTTTCTTTGGGAAAAATAGGGGATGGGTATATTGTGGCAAGTGAGACATGTGCATTTGATTTAGCCGGTGCAAAATTTATAAGAGATGTTGAGCCGGGCGAGATGCTTATATTTGAAAAAAATAAAGAGCCTGAATCTGTAAGATTTGCCGAGCCTATTCCAAAACAGTGTATTTTTGAGCATATTTATTTTGCAAGGCCGGATAGCGTTGTGTTTGGTGAGTCTGTCTACAATGTAAGAAAAGAACTAGGCAGGATCTTAGCAAGAGAGATGCCGGTGGAGGCTGATATGGTAGTTCCTGTGCCTGATAGCAGTGTTTCGCATGCACTTGGATACTCTGAAGAGAGCAAAATACCTTTTGAGTTTGGAATAATAAGAAATCACTATGTCGGCAGGACTTTTATTGAGCCAATGCAAGAGATAAGAGATTTAAAAGTCAAAATGAAGCTAAGCCCGATTAAAAGCTTAATACAGGGCAAAAAGCTTGTAATTATCGATGATAGTATTGTGCGAGGCACTACAAGTAAAAAAATAGTCTCACTTTTAAGAGATGCAGGCGCAAAAGAGATACACATGAGAATAGCATCACCGGCTGTTAAATATCCTTGTTTTTACGGTATTGATACACCTGAAAAAAATGAGCTTATAAGCAATAGAATGGATGCCGAAGAGATAAGAAAGTATATTGGCGCAGATTCGCTCTCCTTTTTGTCGGTAGATGCGCTTTGTAAAGGTGCAAAAGATAAGAATAATCATTGTTTGGCGTGTTTTAACGGAAGCTATTTTTAAAGCGATTTTTATGAAGTTCTCTGTTTTAATATTTCTACATAAAGTGTTTATTATATGAGAGAGCTTAATACTTTTGGCAGGTATCTAAAAAAAAGATTTAAAACAAGGGTTTATAAGATTCCTGTTAGTGTTGTTGGTTTTACTTGTCCTAATATTGACGGCAAAGTAGCAAGAGGCGGATGTGTTTATTGTGAAAATGAGTCGTTTAGCCCTAATTTGGCTAATAATAGAAGTAAATTTACCTTAAGTTTGGATTCTCTGCAAAATCCGCTTCTTGATTTGCAGCTTGAAGAGCTTGATAGGCAGTACGAAGAGACAAAAAAGCATTTTTTGAGAAATTACGGCATAAAGAGATATATCATCTACTTTCAATCTTTTTCAAATACATATGCACCGCTTGAAACTTTAAAAAAGCTATATGAAAGAGCCTTGGGAAAAAAAGATGTAGTGGGCATTAGTATAGGAACTAGGGCTGATTGCGTAAATGATGAAATTTTCAAACACCTAAAAGAGCTTTCAAAGAAAAAAGAGATTTGGATTGAGTTTGGCGTACAAAGCACAAATGATGAGGTTTTGCAAAAAACAAATAGAGGCGAAACATACAAAGAGATAAAAAAATCAATCATAAGAGCAAAAGAGTATGGGTTAAATGTCTGCGTTCATATGATTTTTGGTTTGCCAAAAGAGACGCCGCAAATGATGCTAGAAGGAATAAGAGAGATAAGCACTCTTGGCGTTGATTCTATAAAGTTTCATCCTTGTTATGTTGTAAAAAATACTATTTTGGCAAACGATTATATGGTGAAAAAATATGAGCCGCTAAGCGAAGATGAGTATATCAAAACTCTCGTTGAGGCGATAAAAATTTTGCCGCCAGATATAAAAATCCAAAGAGTTGCGGCCGGAATATCAAACGATACGCTTTTGGCGCCGAAATGGTGCGGTGATGATAAAAATAAGCAGATGAAAAAAATAAAAAAAGCTCTTTTGAAAGAGGGTTTAATTTACTAAAAATAGTAGCTTATTCCAGCCGAAAAACAATCCACATCATGAGAGATTTCAATAACTCTTAAATCGTAGTTTTTGATTGTTTGAAACTCTCTGCTGATTTTATTATAAAGTATAAAATAATCAGTTTTTTGTGTTAGTTTGCTAAAAATACCGACCCCGACTTTTGATTCTAATGAGTAGATTGACTCGCTTCCATAGTTGGATTTATATTCATCTTTTATGCTAAATATTCCAACGCCAGTTCCTATTTTGATAAACGGCATGATGTCGGTTGAAGCCGGATTAAAAAAATCAAGCATAAAAAGATAAGCAATGTCAATACTGCTTCCTTTTGAGAAATCAGTGCTTCTTGAAGATTCATTTATAGTGAAATTCTTGTTTTGTGCGATAGATAGCTCAAATCTATTTTGGCTTTTTGTTTCAAATCCTATTTTAAAAGCTATTTCGCTGTATGTTATTGGGTCGCTAAAAAACGAACCATGCTCTATTTTGGTTTGCTGGCTTCCGCTACCGTACATTGCCTCTATTCCAAAATATCTTGCTTTTGTGTTTTTTTGCTCAATATTTTTTGCTTCACAAGTAATAAAAAAAGAGAAAAAAAATATAAAAATAAGTAGTTTTTTCATTTAGCAAATCTATTTACAGAATGAAAGATTGTATATTTCAAACGCCTCTTTGTCGCTAATATTATTAAGCGTTATATAAAACTCTTCATTTTCACTTGGTTTTATACTCGCCTTAAGAGATGTTTTTGTGTAGTTTTTTGGAGTTATTATGTTTTTTATTTTTTTAACTATATTGTCGTTTTTTTCTATCGCAAAAGTAAAAACTTCACACTCTTTAAGTATTTTGTTTGAATTGTTTTCAAAACCGGCTTTTATTGCAACTTTGTTTATAAAAGTAAGCTGACTTGTTTCAATAGTGGTGACAGTTCTTTTTTTTAAATATGTTTCTGTAAAAAAATAGCTGATAAAAGGGGTGAAAAATAGTAGAAAAATTGAAAAAAAAGAAAAAAAACCAAAAAGAAATGCTTTTTTTCTTGTGATAATTGCTAGGATGATAAAAAATACCAATATAAAAAAAGCAGCAGCAAATATAAGATAGTTAAGAATATTAAGCGAATTTAGAGCTGAATTTATAACTTCTAAATAAATCTCCTGCATTAGTTAGCTCGGCTATTCTTTTCCTCTATACCGCCAACCCCTTCTCTTTTTGATAACTCTTGTTTTATTAAATCCGGATTGATGTCAAGGTAAGCAAGAGCTACTAAAGAGTGAAAGAGAAGATCAGCCGCTTCATATATAGCCTCGTTTTTGTTTTTGTCTTTTATTGCAAGCGCTAGCTCTCCAGCCTCTTCTATGACTTTTTTTAATATTGCCGTATCGCCCTTTGAAAAAAGCTTTGCAACATAAGAGGTTTTTGGATCGTGTGTTTTTTTCTCTTGAATAACATGATACAGTCTATCGACTATGGAGTATTTTTGTTCAATATTTATAAGTGGCTCGCTCGTATTTTTGTTTTGCGTTACGCTTTTAAAAAAGCAGCTTCTTCTGCCTGTGTGACAAGCGGCGTCACCAACTTGCTCTATTTTTAGCAAGATGGTATCGCTGTCGCAATCAAGCAAAATCTCTTTTATGTTTTGTATATTACCGCTCTCTTCGCCTTTTTTCCATATTCGCTGTTTGCTTCTTGAAAAATAGTGAGCAATATTTGTTTTTAGTGTTAATTCGTAAGCTTCTTTATTCATATAGGCAAGCATTAGAACTTCACCGCTTTTGTAATCTTGAGCAATAGCTGGGATAAGTTCTGTTTTATCCCATGCTATAGAGTTTGCTATTGACATTATTAGTTGCCAGCTGCTGCGGCTGTTGCTCTTTGAGAGTCTTTTGCATCAAGCCAGATATTTGGCGTGCTTCCGCCTGGTGTTAAGAATATTTTTGCATCTTTGTTTTCTTTTAATGCTTCATTAAACTTGCCCTGCATTTCAACTTTTTTTAATTCAATCAGAGGCTTTGTGAGTGAATTAGCAATTAATTTATTTGCTTTTGCTTCGGCTGCCGCTTCTATTGTTCTTTTATCGGCTATACCTTGAGCTTCTATTCTTCTAGCTTCTGCCTCACCTCTTGCTTTTTCGGCAGCTTTCATTGCTTCTTGCTTTGTTCTTTCTACTTCGTTTTTGGTTCTTTCTGACTCTTGTTTTGCGATTTGAACTCTCTCTATTTGCTCTTTAATTCTTTCAGGCAAAACAATTCCTCTTAATTGAATAGCTATAAGGCTAATAGGGCTGTTTTCTATTTTAGCCAATCTTTCTGCCATTCCTTGCTCGATAAGCTGGGCTATTGCATTTCTGTTTATAGGAAGCTCCTCTGCTGTATAGCTGCCTATAACGCTTCTTACTACATCTCTTGTGTTTGGATTGATTGTTTTATCTTCCCAGTTTAGACCGAGTGTTGCTATCGTATGCGGTGCTATGTTTGGTTTTAGGCTGTATTGAATGGTAATTTCTATTTCAACCGGAAGACCTCTTGAATCTAGTATGGAAATAGGCGGTTTTTGAGTTATGCCTCTGCCGTCAGGTATTACTTCCGTTTTATTGTAGTTCATTTGGCGTACTTTTGTATCAACTACGACAACGCTTTGCATAAAAGGCATAATAAGATGAAAACCTGGATACAAAGGCGCATCTTCATATTTGCCTAGTGTTTTTAATATACCGACTTCTCCGGAGTTTATAATAACATAAGGCTTTGCGATTATAAAAAGAAGTATGATGCCAATCGCTGCATAAATTAATCCAGCTCTTTTGCCGAGATTTTTTATAAATTCCGGAGTTTCATTAGGAAATTTTGGTGCCGAATTTTCCGGCTTTTTTTTCCTAAAATAATCATTCATATCTGCTGGCATATCGTGTTTCCTTTAAATTATACATATGTTAAATGGTGTTTATAGTCAGGGTTTCTGCCAAAAACTATATCAAAATAAGCGGACTGGATAGCCTCTGTGATAGCTCCTCTACCTTTGGCTCCTAACATTCTGCTGTCAACCTCTCTTACAGGTGTGATTTCAGCTGCTGTTCCTGTAAGAAACGCTTCATCGGCTATATAAATCTCTTCTCTTGTAATTTTTCTTCTTAAAACTACAATACCCATTTTTTGTGCGATTTCTATGACTGTTTTTTGTGTTATGGACTCTAGTGAGTTGTCGTTTGGAGGTGTTATTAAAACCCCGTCTCTTACCATGAAAAAACATGCGCCGCTTGCTTCTGCTACATATCCTTCATCATCAAGCAACAAGGCCTCGTCATATCCTGCTTCGACGGCTTCATATTTAGCCATTTGTGAGTTTAGATAGTTTGCGGAGGCTTTTGCTTTGCCCATTGTGGATCTGTTTGATGGGCGAGTAAAAGATGAAATTTTTAGTCTTATTCCTTTTTGCAGACCCTCTTCGCCAAGATAAGCTCCCCACTCCCAAGCTGCAATAGCAGTTTGAACAGGAGCGTTTTTGTGGTAAAGCCCCATAACTCCGTACCCAAGGTAGACAATAGGTCTAAGATAGACATTTTCGCCGTCAAATTTATTTTTTCTAACTAATTCTATCTGCGCTTCGTTAAGCTCTTCCTCTGAATATGGCACATTCAAAAGAGTCATTTTACTAGACTGAAGAAGCCTTTTTGTGTGCTCTTTTAGTTTAAAAATAGCGTAACCGTCTTTGGTTTTATAAGCCTTTGTTCCTTCTATTGCCGCATTTCCGTAGTGTAAAGAGTGTGATAAGACATGAATATTTGCATCATTCCAAGCAACAAATTTCCCATCCATCCAAATATATTTAGCTTCTTTCACTTTTTTGTTCCTAATTGTAAAATATTAAAATTTTGTAATTGTAGCCAAATGAATCTTTTTTGAGATTATAGAAAGAGTTGGTTAAAATATTTAGAATTTTATAAAAAAGTGGAAATTATGAATGTAGCTAATATTTTTTTTGGAAGCAAAGAGGAAAAAAGAGAGAGTTTGGCGGCTGTTTTAAATCCTTATGACGGGACTTTAGCGTCAAAGGCGCCGATATGTACCGCAGATGATGCAAAAAAAGCTCTTGAAATTGCACAAAAAGCCAAAAAAGAGGCAAAAAATTCGATGTTGTCTCAAAGAATAAATTGGCTTTTGGATGTGGCTAGAATGCTTTTTGAAAAAAAGGAAGAATTTGCGCAAAACTTAACAAAAGAGACGGCAAAACCTATAGCGTTTTCTAGAATAGAAGTAGACAGATGTATAGAGACTATCAAAATAACAGCCTCGGTTGCTATGACTACGGTTGGCGAAACCATAAACACAGACGCCATGTCAAGCGGCAAAAAAACAAATGCTTTTTTTATAAGAGAGCCAGCGGGTGTCGTGGTGGCGATAACTCCTTTTAATTTCCCGTTAAATCTTGTTGCGCATAAGCTGGCACCTGCTCTTGTTGCTGGGAATGCAGTGGTTTTAAAGCCGACTCCGGAAGCGCCATATACGGGCTATAGTTTCGCAAAACTTTTTATTGACAGTAAGTTCGCAATAAAAGATGTGTTAAGTGTGGTTTATGGAGACGCAGAGGTTGGAGGTGCGCTTGTTGCTAGCGATATTCCAAGAGTTATAAGTTTTACCGGTTCCGTTCAAGTCGGCAAGATTATCATGGCAAATGCGGGAATAAAAAAAGTCTCTTTGGAGCTTGGCGGAAATGCCGCAACTTTTGTAGAAAAAACAGC
This sequence comes from Campylobacterota bacterium, assembly GCA_030836705.1. Classification (GTDB taxonomy): domain Bacteria; phylum Campylobacterota; class Campylobacteria; order Campylobacterales; family SZUA-545; genus JAUPLZ01. The sequence goes on along the minus strand of JAUPLZ010000137.1, from coordinate 4,106 downwards.
CGACATTGCCTATGCGGCAAAGAGATGTGCATACGGTGCCTTTGCAAACTCCGGTCAAGTCTGTATTTCGCTTCAAAGAATCTATGTGGATGAGGCAATCTATGAAGAGTTTGCGCAAAAGATTGCCGAAGAATCAAGCAAGCTAAAAGTCGGTTCTTGCCACGAAGATGATACTTTTATGTCGGCGCTTATAAGCGAGCAAGAGGCAAAAAGGGCAAAATCATGGATCGATAGCGCTGTGCAAAAAGGAGCTAGACTCATAAGCGGCGGCGAAGTAAATAAAACCATTTTAACTCCGGCTATCCTTGCTGATGTGACGGATGAGATGGAGATAGTCTGCCAAGAGGTTTTTGCTCCTATTGTTTCACTTGTTAAGGTGAACGGATTTGATGAGGCGGTGGAAAAAATGAATAATTCACCTTATGGATTGCAATTTTCTATTTTTACAAACTCATTAACGCTTACAAAAAGGGCAATAGATGAGCTTGAAGCCGGCGGTGTCGTGATAAATGATGTCCCGACTGTTAGGTTTGATATTCAGCCTTATGGCGGAATAAAATTAAGCGGAGTAGGGCGAGAAGGTGCAAAATATGCTATTGAAGAGTATACAGAGATAAAATCGGTGGTAATATGTTAAGAGTTCTTATTTTACATGGATGGGAAGGAAGTCCCCAGCCTCATTGGCAGGATTGGCTTGCAAAAAAGCTTAAGCAAAATGGTGTGGTTGTCTCTTTTCCGGAGCTTCCTAGTATGTTTTTTCCAAAAAAAGATGTTTGGATATCAACTGTTTTAAAAGAGGTAGAAAATTTTAAGCCAAATGTGGTTGTTTGCCATTCGCTTGGCTGTACGACTTGGTTTCATATTTTGAATAACCATAAGGTAGAAGGAATAGAAAAACTTCTTCTTGTGGCGCCTCCTAAAAATAACTTAGAGGGTTATGAAGATATTGCGTCTTTTTTCCCGTGCCAACTTCCTAGTGATATTCAGGCAAAAAAAGCTCTTTTGGTTCTATCTGACGATGATAAATATCTAAGCATGAAAGAGGCAAAAGCGGTAATAGATGGGCTAAAAATAAAAACAAAAATACTTCATGACGCAGGGCATATTAACTCAGATAGTGGATATGGACCGTTTGAATATGCATATGAGTGGATAGTTGGTTAATTGGTTTTTGTGGGAAGAAGAGGCTTTTAAAAAAGCCCGACTAGAAAAGAAGCCAATATTTTTATTTGTCTATTTTGCAGATTGCGATTTGTGTCAAAAGATGCAAGAAGAGATTTTTGAAAAGCAAGAGTTTATCGAGATTTTGAATAATAATTTTGTTTCTATAAAAGTCGATAGAGATGAACAAGCCGATATTGCCAATTATTTTAAAAAAGCTTATAAGCTTCTGAATAGAAAATTAGCCAAACTCCCTTTGTCTATATTTTTAACGCATGAAAAAAAGCCGTTTTTTGCCGGTAGTTATATTCCGCCCTCAAGAAGAGATATGATAATCGGCTTTGATGAGGTGTGTGAAATTATTTCGCAAAAATATCAAGAAAACCCAAAAGAGTTGATAGAACAAGCCAAGTTAATAGAAAAAACACTCAAAAAATTAGAAATAAATACAAAAGCCGCCGTTATTGACAAGGTTTTTTTAAAAAACGAGCTTGAAAAGACGGAAAATAAAAATAAAAAAAAATTTGAACCGAAACGGAAAAATCCGCTTTTTTTAGAGGATTTTGCATATTTTGCAGACTTTTATCTAAAAGAGTACATCAAAACCAAAGAGGATGTTTTTTTGCAAAAAAGTATCGAGCTTTGCGATAAGGCAATAGAGAAATTTTACAATAGTGGAGTTTGGTTTTTTGCGCATGGTGAATTTGAGACGATAGTTCAGCCTTATGATGACGAGTATTTGTCTTGTTTGGCTTTGCTTCTTGATGTTTTGATTATATTAGGTGAAATAGTCGATAAAAAATACCTATCGCTTGCTAAAAAAACCTTAGAATACAATTCGCTTGCAATTATGAAAAGTCCAAAAGAGTGTGCGGCAATCGCAAATATTGCCGTTAGATTATAGGTTTATTTTTTAAAAAGCTTATAATAAACTTGACGCCTGTTAATTCGCCCGATTCATAGATATTTTTTACTTGAAGCTTTCCGTTACAGTGAGTTTCGATTATGATTTTTGAAATATAAAGTCCAAGTCCCGTACCGTTTTTTTCATCTTTTGTAGTGAAATACGGGTCAAAAATATTGCATATGATTTTTTCATCAATCCCGCCGGCGTTGTCGGATATCTCTATAATCTGCTCCTCTTTTGTTTCGTATCCTTTTATTTTTATATACGGGTTTTCTTTTTTTGCCTTCGTGTGAGCATCGTTTGCATTTTTTATAATATTTAAAAAAACCTGAACCAGTTCGTTAGGATGTGTTAGAATCGGCGCATTAAGTTCGCATAAAACATTAAGTTTAATCCCGTTCATTTTGAGTGTTTTGTTTATAATAGAAGTGGCTTTTTCAACGACTTCGCACAAATGAGTTGAAGTTTCTAGTTTGTTTGGATTAAAAAAATCCCTAAAATCGTTAATTGTTTTTGATAGATATTGCGTTTGAGCATTTATTTAACTCAGCGATTTGCTTAGCGTGTTTGATTCTACTGTATTCATCTGAGCCATGATTTCGAGGTTTGCCGATATTGCACTAATAGTAGATAGAGGCTGGCGCCATTGATGTGCTATCATGCTTATCATCTCCCCCATTGCGGCTAGTCTTGATTGTTGCAAAAATATTTTTTCATGTTTTTTTCGCTCTTCGCCCATTCTTTTTAACTCGGTTATGTCTTTTATGAGCGCTATGATTGAATTCCGCTGATTAAAATATATTGTATTGGCGGTAATGTTGGTATAGATTTGACTCTTGTCTTTTTTTATAAGTTCTATCTCTTTTGCGTATGTTGTCTCTTTTTTTAAAATAGAATCCATCAAGCTTATCATCTCTTCTTTCTTATCTTCTGGAGAAAGTTCTAAAACACTCATGTTGATAAGTTCAAAAATATCAAACCCAAAAATATTTATAAATGCATTGTTTGCTTTTAGGATTTTTTTGGTTTCAATATCTACCAAAACCACTCCGTCCGCAATCCCGTCAAAAATCACATCTAGTCTGTTTTTAGTCTCTAATTGCGCCGTAATATCAACAAAATACCCATAAAAACTAACAATATTTCCATCTTTATCTTTTATTGGCTTGATGTGACCTTCCAGCCAGATGGTGTTATTGTCTTTGCTTTTTGCTTGAAAGGGCGATAGATTAAAAGCGTGCGCATCAAAATCCACAAATTTGGCAATTTCCCGCTCCAATTTTTTTAGGCTTTCTTCTTCTAAAATATCTTTTAGACAAAGAGTTGTTTTTAATAACTCCTCTTTTGAATAACCCAAAACCCCTTTTACTGATTCGGTTATAAAAGTTATGGGCCATTTTTTTTCATTTTTCCAGACAATAACAATAACGCTACCGTCTGTAAAAATAGCTGTTTCTATATTTTTCATTATTTTAAAATAGCTCCAATTCCTCACCTTCTACTTGTTTGCCGGAAAGAAGAGCCTCCACTTGAATACAGTCGCTTATGAGGGCATTATCCAAATAATGTATACTTTGAGTATCTTTTTTGACAAAAATGGCTTCTCTCCATTTAAACATACTCTCGGCAATCGTAAAAAGAACTTCTTTGTGCATGACCAATCTTTTCATATCATCATCTTTTAAGTTTTCAATAGTATCAGCAAGATTTGTTAAGCCGTATGCCAAGTTTGAAAATTCGGGTATTGTGTCTATGATATTTCCTTGAAGTCTAAAAAGTCCGCTTATGCTTTTTGCATCTTTTAAGGTGCAATTATCGGTTAATCTATTAATGCTTATATCAAGCTTTTCTTCTATTGCTTCAAGTTTATCGCTTTGGAGCATAAGGTCGGTTGGATAACTGCTTACAAACTCAATCGCACTAACTTTTTCGTATACTTTTGATAAGAGATTTATCTCTTCTTTGCTTATTTTTCTCTCTTCCGTTACCGCTTCTATTAGAGCTATTGTTTTGTTTTCTTCTGTTTTTAATTGTTCTA
>JAUPLZ010000136.1 GCA_030836705.1 Campylobacterota bacterium | reverse complement strand
GCGGTTATAGGCTTAGATATTCAGGCGGAATGGTTCCTGATTTGCACCAAATCCTCATAAAAGGCGGGGGGCTTTTTAGTTATCCTAGTACGACTGACAAGCCAAAAGGCAAGCTTAGAATGGTTTTTGAGGTTTTCCCTTTTGCTCATATATTTGAAATAGCGGGCGGAATGGCGACTGACGGGCAAAATAGAATACTTGATTTAATAGCTGATAACCATCACGATACAACACCGTGCTTTCTTGGCTCAATTGAAGAGATAGAGATGGTAAAAGAGAGATATGCAAACAAGTGAAGCTTTTGAAAAAAAGGAGCTAGATAGGTTTGAACTGGCTCTTTTGGAGAAAAAATCAGAGCTTGAAGAGTGTCAGAAGTCAAGCAACCTAAATAGCTGCTTTGTGTGTCAAAAAACAATAGGATGTAAACTTAGACTATCTTATGTAGACAGTGTATACAAAAGCATGAATAAAGAAAAAGGTGGTGGTTTTGAATTTTAAAATTATTATGCAAGAAATAAATCTAGGAAAAACAAATGAATAAATTTTATGTAACAACTCCAATCTACTATGTAAACGATGTTCCTCATATCGGACATGCCTATACGACAATTATTGCCGATGCGCTAGCAAATTATGCAAAACTTCAAGGCAAAGAGGCTTTTTTCTTAACCGGCACCGACGAGCATGGTCAAAAAATAGAAGAAGCGGCAAAAAAGAGAGACAAAAGCCCTGCTGAATACGCAGATGAGATAAGCTCAAAATTTAAAGAACTTTGGGATGAGTTTGAGATAGGTTATGACAAATTCATAAGAACGACGGAAGAAGACCACAAGCACGGTGTTCAACTTGCTTTTAAAAAGATGTACGAAAAAGGCGACATTTACAAAGGTGAGTATGAGGGTCATTATTGTGTAAGCTGTGAGACATTTTTTACCGAAAGCCAGCTTGTCGACAAAGAGTTTTGTCCTGAGTGCGGAAAACCTACAAATCTTTTAAAAGAAGAGAGTTATTTTTTTAGACTTTCAAAATACGAAAAACCTCTTTTGGAGTGGATAGAAAATAATCCAAAAGCAATCCTGCCTAAATCAAGAAGAAATGAAGTTGTAAAGTTTATAGAACAAGGACTTGAAGACCTCTCTATCACAAGAACCAGTTTTAGCTGGGGAGTAAAAACGCCAAAAGAGATAAATGATTCAAAGCATGTTGTTTATGTGTGGCTTGATGCGCTTATGAACTATGTAACTGCTCTTGGTTATGGCAAAGATAACAAAAACATCTCATTTTGGCCTGCTAATTATCACATAATAGGCAAGGATATCCTTCGTTTTCATGCTATTTTTTGGCCTGCTTTTTTGATGAGTCTTGAACTTCCTATGCCTTTATGTATAGCGGCACACGGCTGGTGGACTAGAGACGGCGAAAAAATGAGCAAATCAAAGGGCAATGTAGTCAAGCCAAAAGAGGTTGCAGACGCTTACGGCTTGGAAAATTTTAGATATTTTCTTCTAAGAGAAGTTCCTTTTGGTCAAGACGGTGATTTTGCTCAAAAAGCGCTTATCGGCAGAATAAACAACGACCTTGGAAATGACCTTGGAAATCTGCTAAACAGAATCATAGGTATGAGTCACAAATATTTTGACGGCAATATCGAATCGTCTTTGGTAAAAACATATTTTCAAAACGAACTCACCCAGATAAAAAGCATAATAAACGGTTTGGATGATTATATGAGCGAGGTTCAAATCAACAAATACCTTGAAGATGTTTGGAAAATAATATCAATCGGCAATAAAATCATAGAAACGACTCAGCCGTGGACTAAGATGAAAAACAATGAAGAAGATGCGGTAAAAGCACTTTTAGGGCTTGTTGCAAATCTGCTTGCAAAAGTTGCGCTTCTTGTATATCCGATTATGCCAAAAACAGCCGAAAAGATAGCCTCTACGCTATCTTTTGAGATAAATGCGCAGAATTTTTCCAAATATATCAAAAACGATGAAATGCTAAGCGGCTTTGTTATAGAAAAAACACCGCCTCTTTTTCCAAAAATAGAAGAACCTTTGCTAGCAAGTGAACCTGTGTTAGAGCCAAAAATAGTAGTAAAACCTGAAAAAAAAGAGGAAGAAAATCTAAATGTAATTACAATTGATCAGTTTTTCCAAACTCAAATAAAAATAGGCAAAATAGTAGATGCACAAGAGGTGAAGGATTCCAAAAAGCTCTTATTGCTACAAATAGATATAGCGGAAGAAAAAACAAGACAAGTAGTTGCCGGCATCAAAGAATATTACTCGCCAAGCGACCTCATAGGCACTCAAATATGCCTAGTAGCAAACCTAAAACCGGCAAAACTTATGGGACTTACAAGCGAAGGAATGGTGCTTGCCGCAAAAGATGAAAACGGATTAACCCTGATAAGACCGCAAAGAGAGGTCAAAGTAGGCACAAAAGTTTCATGACTATATCTTCGGTGGTTGATATAGTTAATGGGAAACTTTTAAATAAGCCTTCCATTAATAGAGTTGAAAATATAAAAATCAATGCAAAAAAAGTCAAAAGAGGAGATTTGTTTATCTCTTTTTTTGATGACGATATAGATACGGCTCTTAAAAACGGTGCATACGGAGTGGTTGCAAAAGATCCAAAAAATACAAACGACAATGAAGTTGCTTGGATTTGCGTCGATGATGTGAATAAGTCGGCACTTTTTCTTCTTAGATATCTTTTATTGGAAAGAAATATTGAGTTTTATTACTTCAAAGAGCCTCTTTTTTCGCTATCAAAACAGCTTATTAAAAAAGATCAGCAACTGCTTTTTTTAGAGGATTCCATCTATCACTGGTTTGAAGATATTACTCAAAACGAAAATATTAAAACTTGTATTTCAAATAATGTTTATCTTCTGGAGGCACTATCTTCAAATCCGAAAGAGATTTCTTGCGATAACAAATCTAGCGTGCTAAAAGAATCCCTTTTTGAAATGTCGCTTTTTTGCAACGAAAAACAGTACAACCTAAAAATCTCTTCAAGGCTAAAAGATTATGCTTGTGCGATTATTGGTTTTAGTGAGAAAAACCAGCTTCAACTAAACGCTGAAGCCCAAATGGAAGATAGTATTTTTAAAACGCACTATCTAAATTCAAATGCGGAAATAACTCAAAAACCATCAAAAAGAGTGGTTATTTTTGATTTTTTGGTTTCAAGCGAGTATCACAAAGAGAGTATAGAATATCTGCAAAAACACTACAAATGGGCAAAAATTCTCTTTATTGATGGGTGTAAAAATGAAGAAGAATTAAAAGAAATTTTAAAAAAAAGTAAATTTGATATTGCGCTTGTTGCTACAAAAGCCAGTTTTTCGCTTGATTATTTTTCAGAATCTAGCCCAAAAGATAATCAACTATCTCTTTTTTAAGCAGCTCTTTTGGTTTTTTCACAATCTCGTCGAATTGATTATTGTTAAATGTATTTTGTCTTTTTGCAAACTGCGCCGTGTGTGTTGAGATAAGGTCTGCTAGCTCTTTTTTATTAATTTTGCCGTCAAAATATTCAAGAGTTTCTTTTATACCTATGCTATTCATGGATTTTGGTTTTCTAGTATAATTTTTTTCAAGCCAAGCAACCTCATCAATCACTCCGTCTTGAATCATTTTTTTTGTTCTCTCTTTTATTCTGCCTCTTAAAACCTCTCTGTCTATCTCTATTTCAAAAATTTTTATTCTGTTTTTTTGAGTAAGTTTTTTGTTTTTTTCTCTAAAATCAGTTATGTTTTTTCCGGTGCAGAAATAAACAAGCAAAGCTTTTTCTATTCTGTATCTGTCGTTTGGTTTTATTGTTTTGCACACTTTTGGGTCGATATTGTTCAAAAACTCATAAGCTTCTTTTATATTGATTAGTAGTTTTTCTGTTTTTTCTTGAGCCTCTTTAGAGTAATCAGGCTCATCAGAAAGTCCGTCTATGATTGTCTTTAGATAAAAACTGCTTCCGCCTACGATTATTAGATTTTTTTTATCTTTTTTGCATTTCTCTTTTACTTCGCTGTAAAGCTTCAAATAAAGAGAGGCGTTAAATTCTTCATCTGGATTTATAAGGCTAATTCCAAAGTGCTCTATTTCTTGCATCTCTTCTTTTGTAGGCTTGGCGGAAACAATATCTATATGCTTGTAAATCGCAAGTGAATCAAGGGATAAAATATAAGAATTTGCCTCTTTTGCTACCTCGATAGCCAAAGAGCTTTTTCCGCAAGCAGTAGGTCCGATAATGGCTATTTCTCTCATAACGGTATTATAATTGGGAATAGGTTAATATTGCGAAGACAAAGGCGAGGGCGGCAGTGAAAAGAGTTATAAAAAAAGCAAGAGATTTTAATGAACTGGTAATGTTTGAGCATACGGTTTTTTCGCTTCCTTTTATATTTATTGCCATGTTTGTAGCCTCAAATGGATGGTTTGGCTGGAAGCTTTTAGTTCTTGGTGTTTTTGCGACTGTGACAGCTAGAAATTTTGCAATGTCTTTTAATAGATTTATAGACAAAGAGTTTGACAAAGAAAACCCAAGAACAAAAAAAAGACCAAGCGTTGACGGCAGACTAAGTGCTATCACTATAAATCTTTTTATTGTTATTAATGCGTTATTTTTTGTCATTATTTCAAAATATATAAATGAACTTGCTTTTTACCTCTCCGTTCCATTTCTAATAATTCTTGCTTTTTATTCTTATGTCAAGAGGTTTTCATCGCTGGCTCATATTTTTTTAGGTATTGCGCTTGGTCTAGCCCCGATAGCGGGAGCTATAGCAGTGGAGGGCGCTGTACCTTTGTGGTCTATTTTCTTAGCGTGCGGTGTTTTGTTTTGGGTTGCAGGATTTGACTTGCTTTATGCCCTACAAGATATGGAATATGACAAAGAGAAAGGACTTCACTCTATACCTGCAAAATTTGGACTAAAAAAAACTCTCCTTATATCAAAAGCATTTCATCTTTTAAGCGTGTTTTTTTGGGTGCTTTTTATATATAATACAGCTTATTTATCATATTTTGCTTGGATTGGCGTTTTTGTGTCGGCAATGATGCTCTTATTTGAGCACCATCTTATCGGCAAAGGGCTTGAAAACATAAACAAAGCCTTTTTTACGGTAAATGGATATTTAGGATTTGTTTTTTTATTTTTTATAATAATGGATTTAGCATGGATATAAGATTAATTCCCGCACCTATTTCAATACATCTTAGCTTGGATGACGGCTCTAATGATAGTTTCAAAAGAGAGTTTGACTCTTTTTCCGAGAGCGATGATGACGCTATAGGACAGTGGTTAAAACTCGCCAAAGCAAGAGGAGAGACGAAAGATAGCGACCCCGTTTTACTCCTTCTTGTTACAGAGCTGCATAGAAAACTAGATCAGGTTCTAAGCAAGCTTGACAAAAGCGAAAGAGAGCTTATGGAGCTTCCTTTGAGTGAAGAGATAAATGGGATTAACTTTGATTATTTTAGTATCAAAAGACCGATTTTAGTACCGTTAAAAAAATATTACGGGCGAATATCAATGCCTACATTCCCAAAAAGAGATGTTGCGATATATTTTAGAGCGATTGAAAAAAACATTGCTCAAATAGAGCTTTTGCATCAAAGAGATAGAAAAGAGTGGAATGGATATGTGACATCAAGAGAGAGAGCCATGATAAGAGAGATGAAGGAAAAAAATGACTCTGCCAATTGATGAGAATATTATTCTTATAATCTTAGGAAGCTTGCTTGTTCTTATTTTTTTTATATACATTATTTACAAAGATTCAGTGGCTACAAAAAAATTAAAAGATTATGAATTTGCCATAGAGGATTTAAATAGACATATTTTTATGCTGGAAAAAAAAATAGAAACCGATAAAGATGCTACCAAAATAAAAGTCGCAGATGAAATTCAAAAATCTCTGACAAAAGAGTTAAAAGAGTTTGCCGGAACTTTTATGCTCTCTATAAAAGAGCTTCAATCGGCACATGAGCTTAGTAAATACGACCTTCAAAACAGAATCGCAAGACTTGAAGAGAGAACAAAAGAGTATATGTCTGTTCCATCGCCAGGAATACTTGATGAAAACCGAGTAAAAGCGCTCTATAAAGCCGGATACTCAAAAGAAGATATTGCAAGAGAACTTCGTGCAAATGTAAGTGAAGTCTCTTTTATTTTAAATATTTTAAGCCTAACAGACCAAAAATAAAAGGCTAGCTTTTAAGCTATGCCTTTATACCACGCTAAATCATCCAACTTTTCCCATGGATAATCACCAAATCCAACTTGACCTCTAGCGGCAACATCTGCGTATTTGAATGTTTTGTCGCTTGGTTTATCTAGGTTGAATTTTTCAGTAATCCATCTTGGCGTTAACGGATATCTAGCGCTAACAAGAGCAGACAACTCAACATCATCAAGCGGAGTAAGTGCCGTACCCATCATATCCACTGATACCGAAGTAGGGCGGGCAACTCCAATAGCATAAGAAAGCTGCACAAGCGCCTTTTTGCAAAGTCCAGCAGCGACTATGTGTTTTGCTATCCATCTTGCTGCGTATAGCCCTGATCTATCAACTTTTGTATAATCTTTACTCGATTGCGCACCGCCGCCTATTGGAGCATAGCCGCCGAAGCTATCGACTATTAGTTTTCTTCCGGTAAGTCCTGAATCATGCAAAGAGCTGTGATTTACATATCTTCCGGTTGGATTGATGTGGATAATGCAATCTTTTGGATTATATAGCTCTTTTGGAAGATTTGATTTGCCTATAAGCTCAAGCACCAATGCTCTCACCTCATCTATATGCAACTTGCCGTTTGACGGCGCAGATGCGACGATAGTGTGTATCTTTTGAGGTTTTGCATTTTCAAAGTTGCTTTTTGTGCCGTAATCAACAGTAACTTGTGTTTTTATATCAACACCTAGCGTATCTGGATTGGCTTTTGCGTATTGATATATTGTGTTGCATATT
>JAUPLZ010000135.1 GCA_030836705.1 Campylobacterota bacterium | reverse complement strand
ATTTGAGTTTTTGTCATACTCCATTGTTTTTGTATTTAAACTCTCGTCTTTTGCAAAAATCTTATTTCCAAATTCATCATAACCAAACTCTTTGGCGGTATTGTCTTTGTTTACTTTTTTTTCAACTTCGCCTCTTGTGTTATAGTGATAAAAAATCTTCCCTCCAAAAGGGTCTCTTTCTTGCACTAGTCTTCCTAAGCTATCATGCTTGTACTCAAAAACCCTGCCCTCTCTATCGGTTGCTTTCGTGACTCCCTCAGGCAGATATTCAAACTTCGTCTCATTCAAAACCGCATCAAGCTGTCTTGTAATCTGTCCTTTTGAATATTCGTTTCTAAAAAACTCAATACCGCCGGATTTTGAAGATACCATCTGATATTTGTCATTGTATTCATAAGAGATTGCGTTATTTTTAGCATCAACGGCTTTGATTAGGTTATTTTTCTCATCAAAACTATAAAAAACACAAATTTTATCCATTGCGCAAACTTTTGAAATATTGTTTTTTTCATAACCGATATTTATAAATCTAAAGGATTTTTTATCTGTTATTTTTATTAGCTTGTCATAATCATATTCAAAATTCACACCGCCTTTATTAAGAAGCTCGATGGATAAAAGCTTGCCATTATCATCAAATTTATAGGTTTTTTTATCTTTTGCTGTAAGCGTATAGCCCTCATTTCTTGTTTTTTTAAGCTTTGCATAGACTCTATTTGATGCCGGCTCAAAATATTCGGTTTTTCCGTCGTCGCTTGATTTTAGATACAAATCGCTATGACCGTCTCCCCATTTTATGCTTATCGTACCGTCCGAATTTGGATTAATAGTTATCATGTAATTGTGACGCCAGCCGTTTCCTATTCTAAAGTTATCGTTGCTTTCTTTAAAAATTGAGTTATAAGACCTAGAAAACTCCAAAAGAGTATTTTTCATAGGGAATTTAATATCCTCAACCTCAAGATAAAAACCGCCTGTTGCCAAAGAGACAGGATCACCTGAGATTTTTTGAGAGGTCAAAAGCGCATCGCCTACAATATGGTCAAAATTATCAGCGGTCGTAAGCGCCGTAACCGGAGTTGTGTTTTCACCGTCCGGAGTTATGATGCTCATCTCTTTTTCATCAAAAACATCACCCGGCGGAAGAGCTTTTACAGGCTCGCTAAAACTAGAATCCCTTGAATCGTCATAAGATGTAACAAAATAAAGATAGCTATTCCCGTCTATAGCGCTTAAATCTCTATAAAAACTAGCATCAATCACATTGGCTAGGAGTTCTTTTGTCTCGCCGTTGTCGCTTGAGCGATAAATCTTATATCCTCTTATCCCTTTTAGCCACGCCGGAATTTTCCATGTAATATCGACCTTGTTTGATGAAATGCCGCTGATTCTAACAAGAGGAGGCGGTATTTCAGCGCCGGTTGCATTAGTATAAGGAAGCGGGTCTGGAAACCAAGGAAGCTCTAAAATCGCCCTATATATATCTTTTAATGCGCCGTTTTTGTGTATATCTCTTATGTTTAACCCAAAATATATAAATATTCCCTTGCCGTATTTTGAATACGCGAACGCACTTCCTGTTACATCATTTGAGTTTGTTACCTCAAGAACGCTATTCCATAAGTTTTCACTAAAAATCATTACCGTCGAGTCGGCAAAAGCGTTTGTATTTTTATCTATATTATCAATATCAAGAGATTTTGTAAGAAAGTTGTATTCGGTGATTTTTGCATATTTTGCACTGTTTTTGCTGTTTGATGCGGCAGTATTTGTGGCAAAAACATATCCATAATCAAGCCAATCAAATCGATTATACGGAGTCTTTGACTCTTTGTTCATTATAATAAGCTTACCGCCGTTTTTAACCCACCTAAGAAATGCTTCTTTTTCCTTTAATTTTGGTACATCCGATTGAAAAAGAACAACAGTATCGTAAGTAGCTAAAACATCTTCACTTAGCCTCTTTGGCTCAATCGAACTAAAACTATAATCTGAAATATTGGGAAGGGTGCTTTTTGAAAAGAAACTTTTTTCGCCGTCGATAATAAGTATATTTTTAGAAACTATCTCAGCATACAAAGAAAAAGCAAAAACAAACAAAATTAAAAGCAACCGCATTAAAATAAAAACCTCATTTTTTGAAGTCTTGTATTATGACACATTGCCCTTTGTCTTTTACTGTTTTTTTTAAAAAGTGTATTTGATTAAATTTTAAAGAGCGTGAAGCCAAAAGGCTTCACGAAAGTGGATAAAAATTAGAGTCTTGACTCGTATCTTCTCATCATGTAAAGTTTTTTTAGTTGTTTCTTGCGTGCTAATATTTTTTTCTTTTTCTTTTTTTCTACATTGTTTTCGAAAAATCTTCTAGCTCTGCACTCTGTAACAACAAGATTTCTGTCAGTTTGCTTTTTAAAGCGTCTATACGCATCTTCAAACTGTTCGCTCTCTCTTACTTTTACACCAGGCATAAATACATCACCATCCAATCTTTGCTTAAAATAACTACACAAAAGCGTGAGTTTACAAATAATTCGCGGATTGTACATAAAAAGAAATTAATTGTCAAAAACAAATTCCTTATCTACACAGCTAAGGTAGCAAAGTTCTTTAATATTACCTCCAAGCATACAGATGGCTTGAGGGAAATAAAGATAAATTTCTCTTCTAAGTACATTTATCGCTATATGTCCCATTTTTTTAATTATTTAATTTGGAAAACAATCACACTGCTTTTCTTCTAAATTTAAATTAAGGCACTCAACTAATTGATAAATCATTGTTATTGGATTTTGTTCAACATTAATTTCGCCATAATCGCTTATATGTTTTGTTACTAATCTTTTTGCATTGTTGATTGCAGTTTGTTG
>JAUPLZ010000134.1 GCA_030836705.1 Campylobacterota bacterium | reverse complement strand
TTGACAATCTAAGAGATACTGCATCTAGTTTTAAGAGGGCTTTTGTAGTTGAAATAATGGGGAGGGATTGCGGATATTTAGCTCTTGTTTCTGCTGTAACAAACGGTGCTGAAGTTATGATAATTCCAGAGGTTGAATATAATCTTGACTCAATGAAAAAAAGACTTCAAGATGAGATAAAAAACGGCAGAAGATATATTATAGCAATGGTTTCAGAGGGTGCAAAGGCAACAACCAAAATAAGAGATTGGCTCAAAGATGAAGTCGGTATGGAGTGCAGGGTGACGATACTAGGTCACATTCAAAGAGGCGGCAATCCTACCGTTTTTGATAGATTGATGGCGTATGAATTTATGACAAAGGCGCTTGACGGATTGTTTAAAGAAAACAGACGCAATTCAATAGTTGTCTATAATAACTCAAAAATTGATTATGTGTCGATTGATTATAGTAACTCTCAAAAACACAGAGTAAAAGAAGAGCTTATTAATATTTCAAAGCATCTTTGTGTTTAAAAAAAATAAATAAGGGCTTTTCATGAAAAATAAATCATTCTATACTGAAGCGAAAGAAAATCTAGAAAAAAATCTAAGCTTTTTAAAAACAAACATGAAAAGTCTTGTTGTAAACTTAAACACCAGTGATAAATTTGAAAAAACCATTGATGATATGTATAGCAGATTTCATACGCTAAAGGCTCTTACGAATTATCTTGAAATAAAACCAATTTATCAAAGCATACAAAGAATAGAAGAGGTGTTTATAACTCTTAAAGAAAAGAAACCGCCTCTTGCGGAGCAGCTAGAAGAGTATCTTCTTCTTCTTTCTGATGAGATTGGAATTTGGCATCAAAGAATCGCACAAAACGAGTTTGACAAAATAGAGCCTTTGAATGCATATATTTTAAATATGGTAAAGATTTTGATAATCTCTCCAAAAAAATGCGAAAACATTCTAAAGGAGCAAAAAGTAGCTTTTTATATTCACGATAAAGAGTTTTTTGAGAAAAATATTCTGCCTTTAAAAGGAAAAGTAAAAAAGTTTTTGAAATACGATGATTTAGAGTTGTTGTGTAAATCTATTTGCGTAGAAAAACCGGGGCTTGTAATCATAGAATCCCATAGCGGGAGTTTAAACAATATAAAATATATACTTGAAATAACCGGAAAACACCCATTTGTTCCGGTAGTGGTGCTAAAAAGCGAACCTCTTAAAGATAAAGAGCTTGATTATCTTACGATGATTGGAATTTATTATTATATTGACAAGGGTGATACGGTAGAAGATATAGAAGAAGCGATGAAGATTGTGTCAAAAGCCTATTATGAAAAAAAAGGGATAAGGCTTATGATGTCGCCTGTTTTAAAAAACAAAATAAACATTCTAAAGCCGTTGCCAAAAACCCTCTATGAAATTCAAAATATAGCCAAAGATTCTCAAAAAGGCGTAAGTGATATGGTTGAAGCCGTATCAAAAGATGTGGCATTAACTGCAAAAATATTACAAAATATAAATAGACCAATTTATGGGCTTAGAAAAACCATTTCATCAATTCAACAGGCCGTAGCACTTCTTGGCAAAGACGGTTCTGCTACTATGGCATTTCAGGCTGCTGTTTATGGGATACTTAATTTTAATCTTGACTCTTACGGCATGAGTATAGATGATTTTTATGAAGTCTCTTATAAAAGACTAAGACTAGCAAGTATTTGGTATTCAAAAATAGCACCAAACGATATCGATGTGGTATCAACGGCAGCGCTGATTGGAAATATAGGCGAGCTTCTTATCTCTCAAGAGGCGAGTGAGAGGCTGTTAAGTGAAAAATTTAAACATATTGTGCAAACCCAAAGTCCAATAGCAGCAGAAATAGAGGTATTTCACACAACGACAGAGGATGTAACGGCGGCTATTTTGTATCATTGGGGTCTTGATGATAAACTTATTAATGCTATAAAATATTCAAACGACCTTCTTGAGTGTCCTGATGATATCAAAAAATTAGCATTCGCTATTTATATCATCAATCAAACTATTCCGATAAACAACAAAAAAATATCAAAAAGTGTTTTTCAAGAAATGCAAGCGCTAATCGATGAGATGAATTTAGACTCAAAAGAGTACAAAAAAGCAGCAGAGGAGCTTGGTTTAATTTCCAACTAGCAGTTTTTTCATCTGAACTGCTATCTCTAGCTCTTCATTTGTGCGGACTGCAAAAAGCTTGATTTTGCCTTTTTTGTTTAGTTTGTTTATATCTTTTAGCGGTTTTGAGTTTTTCTCACTATCTAAAATTATTCCGATATTTTCAAGTCCGATGCAGATTTTTTCTCTTATTTTGGCAGCGTTTTCACCGATTCCTCCGGTAAAAACAATCGCATCGACTTTTCCTAAAATAGCCAAGTAAGAACCTATATATTTTTTGATTCTATAAACAAACATTTCAATGGCAAGTTTTGCTAGCTTATCGCTGTTTTGCGCAAGATTCATTATCTCTCTTAAGTCGTTATTTTTGCAAATGCCTTTTAAGCCGCTGTTTTTATTCAAAAGCGTATCTATTTCATCTACGCTAAATCCTAAGTTTCTTGCTAAATAAAATATAACTCCGCCGTCTATATCGCCGCTTCTTGTGCCCATTATAAGCCCTTCAAGAGGCGTCATGCCCATTGAAGTATCAATACTTTTGCCGTTTTTTATTGCTGCAACGCTGGCTCCGTTGCCCAAATGAAGAGTTATGAGATTTAAGGCTTCTAATGGTTTTTTAATATATTCGGCAGTTTTTTTGGCTACAAAACTATGGGAAGTTCCGTGAAATCCATATCTTCTTATTTGATGTTTTTCGTACATTTCAAAGGGCAGGGCATAAAGATATGCATAATCAGGCAAAGTTTGATGAAAAGCCGTATCAAAAACTGCTATATTGGGAATATCTTTGGCATGCTCCATGGCGCTTTTGATTCCTTCAAGATTGGCAGGATTGTGAAGAGGCGCTAATGGAATCAGCTCTTTTATGACTTTTATTACCTCATCGTCAATCAAAATAGGGTTTTTGAACTTTTCTCCGCCATGAACCACCCTGTGTCCTATGGCGCTAAGCATATCAAAGCTTTTTAAAACTCCTGATTTGTTAAGCAAAGATTCCATTGTTTCAAAACCTTGCTTGTGGTTTTTTATAGCAGAATTTTTTTCTCCGATTTTTTCTATCAAACCGCTAGCAAGCAGAGCAAATGAATCCATATCAAAAAGCTTATATTTTATAGAGGAACTTCCGGAGTTTATAATAAGATATTTCACTGCATATCTGCCTGTATTGCTGTAATGGCTACAGTGTTTACTATGTCTTCTACCGAGCAACCTCTGCTTAGATCGTTGACCGGTTTGTTTAGTCCTTGAAGAATAGGTCCAATCGCAATTGCACCTGAAGATCTCTGAACGGCTTTATAGGTATTGTTGCCCGTGTTTAAATCAGGGAAGATAAAAACAGTCGCATTTCCTGCTACTTTGCTGTTTGGCAGTTTTGTTTTGGCTACTGTTTTGTCTATTGCGGCATCGTACTGAATTGGACCCTCGATGAAAAGATTTTGGTCTAATTCTTTCGCAAGTTTTGTGGCAGTTTTTACTTTTTCTACATCAATTCCCTCGCCGGAATCACCTGTGGAGTATGAAAGCATCGCTATTTTTGGCTCAATCCCGAATGCTTTTGCCGTTGCGGCTGACGAGATGGCTATTTCGGCTAGCTCTTTTGGTGTTGGGTCTTGATTTACCGCACAATCCCCATAGACAAGCACTTTTGTCTCAAAACACATAAAAAATACGCTAGAAACGATTGAAATATCTTTTTTTGTTTTTATTATCTGCAAAGCCGGTCTAATTGTCTCTTGAGTGGTGTGAATTGCGCCTGAAACCATGCCGTCGGCATAACCTTTGTAAACCAGCATAGTCCCAAAATAAGAGACATGATTCATGGCGTCTTTTGCGCCGTCAAGCGAAAGCCCTTTGTGTTTTCTAAGATTATAAAAATCTTCAATAAATTCGCTTGCAAGGGAAGAGGACAGAGGATCTATAATTGCGGCTTTTGAGATATCCACGCCAAGGCTTGCGCTTTTGTGCAAAATCTCATCTTTGTTCCCAAGCAGTATAAGCTCTGCAACACCTCTTTTTAAAAGAATATCCGCCGCTCTTAAGATTCTAGGGTCGCTGCTTTCGGGCAGGACTATTTTTTTGATATTTTTTCTAGCCCGCTCAAAAATAGCGTATTTAAACATCAAAGGGGTGATTATATTGGAAGAGGCTAGGGCGATGCCAGCTTCTATCTCGCTTATATCGACATTATCAAAAAACAGACCCATTGTAAGCGCTATTTTTCTATAGCTATACGGATAAATTTTTGCAGGAACTTTTTCTACATCGACGGCAGCTTTATATGTATCGCTTTTTGTTGATATGATTGGAAAATTTATGCTATCTAAACTATCGATAAGCTTTTTGACATTTTTGCACGGAAGCAATCCGCCTGTCAAAAGCATGCCGGCGATAGAAGGAAACTCTTTTGAATAATTTGAAGCAATAACCGCAAGAATGATATCGGCTCTATCGCCCGGAGCTATTATAAGATCCCCGTCCTCGGTATGCGATAGAAAGTTTTCTACGGACATGGCGGCTATTTTTGGCTGTTTTACAAAGTG
>JAUPLZ010000133.1 GCA_030836705.1 Campylobacterota bacterium | reverse complement strand
TGTTTTACTTGCCGGTGAAATTCTTGCCGCTGCAAAAATAAAATTAGGTGGCTTTGGCGTAAAAGCTGCTACTTACACTTCTCAAGTTCGTGGCGGGGCGACAAAAGTTGATATTCTTCTTGATGAAACTGAGATTTTATACCCATACGCGAACGAGGGTGAAATTGAATTTATGCTTTCAACTGCTCAAATTAGCTATGACCAGTTCAAAAGCGGAGTTAAAGAAGGCGGCACAATCGTAGTTGAGCCAAACTTAGTAAAGCCTAGCGCAGAAGATAGAAAAAAATGGAAAATCTATGAGATTCCAATTATTACTATCGCAAAAGAAGAAGTTGGCAATGTTGTAACTCAATCCGTTGTTGCTCTTGCAATCACAAGAACAATGACAGATGTTATGGATAGAGATGTTCTAGTTGAAACTATGCTATCTAAAGTTCCAGAAAAAGTAAAAGCTGCAAACCTAAAAGCGTATGAGCTAGGCGAAAAATATGCCAAAGAGGCTATGTCTAAATAGCTTATTATCCTCATATAAAAAGAGCGAGGTTTTATACTATCGCTCTTTTTATAGATCTTTTAATATAATCTACTTTTGGTGCACGATGTGGTAGCTTGATTTTTCAAGAGGAAAGTCCGAGCTGCGATAGGATATGGCTCCATCTAACAGATGGCTGAAGTAATTCAAGGGAAAGTGCCACAGAAAATAAACTGCCTATGGCGATGGTGAAAAGGCGAGGTAAGAGCTCACCGGAATTTAAGCAATTAAATTCGCATGGTAAACCCAGCCTGCAGCAAGGTGCGTATGGTTAAATTCCTATATATTTGACGCATCGCTTGAAGGGTATTGTAAAATACACCTCTAGTTAAATTACCACTTAATACAGAACTCGGCTTATCGTGCGCCAAAACTACAAATCCCTCTTCCACTCATAAGAAAGTTCACCGATTTTCAAAATCTGTTCCACTGCTTCTGGGTTGGATTTTTTATTTTTCATAACATCGTTTGCTTTTTTTATACTCCAATCAGGATTAATGCGTTTATGTAGTTCTATCGCCATACCGTTTTGCAAATAGCCCTCATTTAAAACCCTATAATACCAGCCGGTTCTTCCTTCGTTTAATGTGTTTTTTAACATATCTTTATTATTTAAAGCTACATTTATCTTCCAGCAAGGCTGTCTTGGTTGTGAAACCTCAATCAGAACATCACCTATCTTATAAATATCTCCCAGACACACACTCTCCTCATCCAAGCCATCAACAGTAATATTTTCACCGAATGAACCGTTTTCAAAATTAAATCCATATTTATCTTTCCATATTTTATAGCTAGAAGCAGCATACGCCAAAAGCGCCTTTTCGCTACCGCCATGATATTTTTTATCAGCCTGAAAATCACCATCAATCCCCGTTTTGCCAAGCCAAAGTTTTAAATCTGTATTTTTTTTAAAATATGCTGTTTCAAAAACCTTATTTTCACCCTGCATAGTGACTATTTTTCCAGCCCTTAATGAAACAATCTTGCCTTTTGTATTGCTCATATTACCTCCAACATTTTAGAAATTTTAATTTTTTAAAAAAGCTTGGTTCTTTTCTACTTTTTTTAATTGAGATAATCTCTTTATTTGCCATTCCTTCTTCCAAGGCGCTGATTGCTCTAGCGGTAGTACTTTGTTCACTTTGGTCGCCAGATTCAACCTCCACAAGCCCTATATAAAACTCATTGTTGCAAAGCGATTCACAAATTCTTATCACTCTTTTTATAGCAATCTCAGCACCGTCAATATCCGTATTTGTATATATAATGCCATATAAATTATTCCCAAGATATTGAAAATAGTCCGTATCTCTAATGTTTTCGCTTATTGTTTCAAAAATAGCTTCGTTATCTGCAAGCAAAACAGCAACAGAAACCGGTGTTTTATACCGCTTGTTTCTTGCAAACTCCATTGATAACAGTTCACTTAAAACATCTACATCAAATATGGGCTTCTTCATAGGCTATCCTTTTTAAAAGGATATAACAAGGATAATTAAAATTAAGGAATAAATGTTGCTTCACAACCGGTATCTGCATATGAAGGACACACATGCAAACAGGTTTTTATTCAAATACGGGCGGTATGGTTACGCAGTTTAACAGACTTGATGTAATATCAAATAATCTTGCCAACCTAAACACAAACGGATATAAAAAAGATGATGTTGTAATAGGCGACTTTATGCGCCTTTATCAAGAAAAAAGAGACGAGCTTCCGCTTGAGAATAACACAAAAGAAGGGAGCAAGTTTTTAAACCGCTCTATTGTTAGAGTTCCTCATGTGGTAGAGGAATACACTATAAACGATATAGGCGCTTTTGCAAAAACAGATAATCCGCTTGATGTTGCGCTAAGCGAACCTGATACTTTTATAGGCGTACTTACTCCTAGCGGCATAAAATATACAAGAGATGGTTCTTTTGTCATAAATGAAGATGGCAACCTAGCGACGAAAGACGGTTTTTTGGTACTTCCTGCCGGTTATACCGATGGCGGGGATTTAATAAATATTCCAAGCGATAGAAGCACGACAATAACAGGAAACGGCGAAATTTTTCTTATAGATCAAGGCAATCTTACGGCTAGTGAATTTGCAAACCAAATTATGATAATGCGTCCAGAAAATATAAAAGAGATGAAAAAAGAGGGTAATAATACTTTTGGAGCAAGCACGCCAATGCAGGAAGTTAGCGGAATGTCATTGCTAAAACAAGGATATATAGAAAAAAGCAATGTAAATCCGGTTAGAGAAATGACAGCGCTTATTGAGACAAGTAGACTCGTTGGAATGTACCAAAAAGTTATGGACTCACACATGAATGATCTTAATAGAGACGCTATAGAAAAACTAGCAAATGTTAAAGGATAATAAATGATTAGATCACTATACACAGCAGCAACCGGAATGCTAGCACAACAGCTTTCAATTGACACAATTTCAAACAATATTGCCAATGTTAACACGGTTGGATATAAAAAACAAAGAGCGGAATTTGCCGACCTTATGTATCAAACCATGCAGTATGCCGGAACCTCCACTTCTGCCACCACAATATCACCTACAGGCATGGAAGTTGGTCTTGGTGTTCGCCCTACTTCTATTCAAAAAATCTTTACACAAGGAAATTTTAAAGAGACAAGCGGAAATCTTGATGTTGCAATCACAGGAAAAGGATTTTTTCAAATAGAACTTCCTGACGGCACTACCGGTTTTACAAGAAATGGAAGTTTTAAACTTGACAATAATGGCAGCGTTGTAACAAACGATGGATATAGGCTTATTCCAGAAATAGTTATCCCAGCTGATGCCACGCAAATTACAATAGGCGCAGACGGAACTGTTTCGGTTATGCAAGCCGGACAAACCGCAGCCACCCAAATAGCACAAATAGAACTGGCAGATTTTATAAACCCAGCCGGACTTCATGCGCTAGGTGACAATAATTACATAAACACAGCAGCAAGCGGGGATATCATAACTGGCACTCCGGGCTTAAACGGACTTGGTCAAACAAGACAAGGATTTGTAGAGCTTAGCAATGTCCAACTCGTTGAAGAAATGACAGATTTAATAACCGGTCAAAGAGCATATGAATCAAACTCAAAAGCTATCACCACAAGCGATGAGATGCTATCAACCGTAAATCAACTAAAAAGATAACAAAAACTAGCTAGGGTTAAAAATGCACATTAAACCCTAGCGCTAAACCACTAACGCTATCAGCAATATCCATTGTATCCCCATCTACATCTTCATATGCAAAAGCGGAAGTTTGGAAATCATAACTTAA
This sequence comes from Campylobacterota bacterium, assembly GCA_030836705.1. Taxonomy (GTDB): domain Bacteria; phylum Campylobacterota; class Campylobacteria; order Campylobacterales; family SZUA-545; genus JAUPLZ01. The sequence continues at coordinate 2,122 of JAUPLZ010000133.1, read as the reverse complement.
AGCCAATTCAAAAGTTTTATCAATTTGATAATAAACACCAAAACCAAATTTTACCTCAACGCTTGATGCGGTGTCTTCCACATAAAGCGGCTTATCCTCATCTAAATATTCATAACTGCCAACCCCAAATCCTAGCCTAAAAAATGGAAGCAAATTACTTTGTGAAGACTCTTGATAAAGAGAACTCATAACAATATCCCAAACTATATCTACACTTGTGCCGCTTTTATAAAGAGAATCACCTTCATACCTTATATCTTTTCCAAAAGTAAATCCAACAGCCAAACGATTATCGCCAAGTTCGCCTATGCCTAGTTTTAAAGTTTGCTGGGCGTAATCAATATCATGCTCTAACTCGGTTGCACTATTGCCGGAAGTTGAAATAGTATAAGTTCTGGTGCCGCTTGCTCCATATGTCTCTATTCCTATGAAAACTCCACTATTAGGATTTTTATTATTTTGAATACTTTCACTTGGAGCTTCATCAGCAGTTACTATTTGTTGTTCGTTTTTTTGCTTTTCTTCTGCAAATTTTTGTTTTTCTAGCTCTAGTTTTAATCTCTCTATTTCTAAATCTTTTCTCATAAGTTGCAAATCTTTTTCTGACACCCCTTTGCCATCAAGCTCATTAAGCGCCTTTTGGCTTGAATTCTGTTGTTCTTCATAGCTAGATTGCTCTGCAAAAACAAAAACCGACGCGGAAAAAAATACCAACAATAAAATTTTCAAATTCATATTGCACGCCTTTTTATAACTTTTATATTACTTCCTAACTACTATCTCAATATCACTATTTAAAAGCTCCTTATTTAGCTTTCTGCTAGCCATTTGAAGCCTGCCGATAGTATCATCACTATATACAAACTCTTGAAGATAATATTTTTGATTATAACCTCTTTGAGCCAAATCTTTAATAATTGCATTTATATCATTTTCATCAAGAATATCAATATGCACGGTCGTGCGAACTTCATAATTTATATTAGATAAAATAATATAATCGAGTGTTTTGGAAAAATCTTCAAATCTATCGCTTTTTGCTATGTCAAGAAATTTGTATTTTGGGGCTTTGTAATCAAGAGCAATATAATCAACAAGATGATTATCAATAAGATGTTTTATTTTTGTAAATTCAAGCCCGTTTGTATCGATTTTGATTTTGAATCCAAGTTCTTTTATCTTCTGGCAAAATACCAAAATCTCAGGATAAAGCGTGCATTCACCGCCTGAAAGCACAACACCCTCCAGCAAACCTACCCTTGTTTTAAGAAATTCTAAAGCTTTTGCTTCGGCAATCTTGCCTTTACCAAAAACTATATTTTTATTATAGCAGTAGCTACACCTCATGTTACACCCAGCAAACCAAAAAATGGTTGTTAGGTGGTCTGGAAAATCAAGTGCGGTAAATGGCGTTATATCGTATATTGGATTATGCACAGCACTTTGCGAATTCGTTAAATTGAACTCTTTCTTTATGCTCGCCTTTCTTGCCTATATTGAAAGATTCTACCGGTCTATGGTACCCCATTACTCTAGTATAGACTACACACTTGCTTCTTTTTTCTTCTAATGCTTTTAATATATCTTCTCTTTTCATTTGTTCTCCTTTGTATATTGCTCAATTAATTCATCGTCACACTTTGGACAGTATTCATGCTCTCCGCTTAAATATCCATGCTTCTCACACACAGAGAAAACAGGCGTAACTGTAATATACGGCAATCTGTAGTTTGAAATAACCGTCTTTACAAGCTTTCTACAAGCTTCTGCTGAACTTATTCTTTCCCTCATATACAGATGCAACACCGTTCCGCCTGTATATTTATTCTGCAAATCATCTTGCAAATTCAATGCCTTAAAAGGGTCATCCGTATAATTTGCCGGAATTTGTGAGCTATTTGTATAATAAATATTATCACCAAATCCAGCTTGAATTATGTCAGTATACCGTTTTTTGTCCTCTTTTGCAAACCTGTAAGTTGTACCTTCGGCAGGTGTAGCTTCAAGATTGTAGAGATTTCCAGTCTCCTCCTGATAAGCCTTCATTTTATCGCGCATATGCTCAAGGATTTCTAAAGCAAAATTCTCGCCAAATTCGTCTGTAAGATCGGAAGAGCGTCGT
>JAUPLZ010000132.1 GCA_030836705.1 Campylobacterota bacterium | reverse complement strand
GTATTTATCTAAAGCTTCTTTGCTTGAAGACGCTAGCCCATAAAACTCTTTTGGGTTGAATATTTTTGGTGTTGATTTTTCTTTACTTTCTTTTAGATCAAACAAGGGCAATACGATAACCTCTATATCTTTATTAAGATATTCTTTTGGTATGTGCAAACTATAGTATTCGTTAGTGGGTTTAATAATTTCTCGAAACATAGCAATTCCTTTTTTTGTCTTTTTACAAATTTTTATATATTCCCTTATGTGTGCTTTTAAATTTCTTATGAAACCAAAAATAATCAGATGGGCGAGATTCTATCATCTTTTGCGTTACAGTTGATTGCTTTTGCGTGCACTCAAATATATCTCGTTCTTCGTTGTCGGTTTTTGCACATTTAAACGGTTCTTGAAACTTGATAGTGTAGTTTTGGTAATCATCGGTAGTGCAAAAAACAGGAACCAAAAGTGCATCAAATTTTCTTGATAGTTGCGATGCCGATTGAATGTGTTTGATCGGTTTGCCAAAAAAAGAGACTTCAACACCTTGCTTGAAATTTTGGTCTACAAGATAGGCGATTATTCGCCCTTTTTTTAGTGCTTTTACGATTCCAATAAGCGCCCCTTCTTTGTAAAAGGCTTCTACATTATTCTTGCCTCTGTACTTTATGAGTGTTTCATTTAATAATGCGGAGCTCATAATATCTTCTCTGATTGTCGTTATCGGAGCTATGTGTGCGCCGATTTTTTGCAAAATCAACTCCCATGCGCCAAAATGAGCCGAGATTAATATTACTTTTTCGCCTTTTTTTAGAGCATCTTGCAGATAGTGTTCATTTTCAACTTTTGTAATAGAGTCAAGATAAGATAAATCTTTGTTTGAAACCTCGATAAAGTTGGCAATATAAATAAGGAAATTTTGATAACACTTTTTTGCTATCTCTTCTTTTTCATTTTTTGTTTTGTTATCGCCAAATGAAAGGTCTAGGTTTTTCATGATTATTCTGCGATGTTTTAAGTTCAAAAAATACAAAAAACTCCCAAGAGCTTTTAAAAAAACAACCAGTTTGGAGTGAGGCAAAAAAAGAATGATTGATTTAAAAAATAAAAATAGACCAAAAAAAAGATAATTTATCATGAATCAAATCTCTCTTGGTATTTTTTCATAAATCTTTTCCATTGGGTGATTATTTTGTATCTGTTGTAAAAATCAAAAGACATTCTAAGTTTAAATCTAAAGTCATATTTGGCAGACCCTAAGCCGTCTATTATGATAAGTTTATAGTTTTTTTTGTCGGTTTTTTGACAAAGTATATTGCCAAGCCCTATGTCCGCAAAAAGAATTTGATTTTTTTCAAGATAGTGTTTGAGTTCTTTTATTAATTCGTCAATCTCGAGTTTTGTTAATATTTTATTGATTATTATGTGTTCTAGCGTCGAAGATGCCAAGCCATTAAAATCTGTTATTTTTTCAAACACAAGACCTTTTCCTTTTGATGTTTCAACCCAGCCGTAGCATTTTGCTATGTGGGAAAAGTTTGCTCCCTTTTTGTTTAGATATTTATAATAAATACTCTCTATTAGATTATCGTTTGCTTTTTTATTTTCTTTGCGGTCTATTTTTATTATTTTTTCAGGGCTGTTTGGAAACTGGTAACAAAGCCTTTTGTAGCCTCTTGCAATAAGCATATCCTCAGATAGATTTATAACCATCTTATTTTAAGTACTCGCTATTTTTTATTAAAATATTTGTGCAAGTATTGATATCGGCGGATGTATTGATGTATGTGTATACTATGGACGGTTTATTGATGTAGAGTTTAAAAGTCTCTTCTCTGTATAGATTCAAATCGTTTTCCAAAAGCTCTCTTTTTCTGCTAAGAATTACATCATTTGGGGCATCGAGCTGTATAAGCCAGAATACTTTTGGGGTTCTTTTTAGGAGTGTTTCCCAGTTCTCTCTAAGAGTTGCATTTTTATCGATAAATCTAATATTTTTTAAAAAAAGGTCATAAAAAAACCTGTCGGCAAATCGAAATTTTCTAAAAATTAAATTTATCATTATAAAAATTGAGTATTTAAGAAGAGCGATATAAAAAATAAGATTTCCATACAAATCATCAACTTGGTTTTTATCTATTTTTTTCATATTCAGCCTTTTTTTGGCAGAGGCTTTTAAAATAGGATAAATAGCGTTATAGATGATTGATCCCCTGTATGTTTTTTTAAATCTATAATATTTTGCCCCTTTTTGAAGTTTTTTGCATATAGACTCTATGATTGTTGTTTTTCCTACGCCGTCAGGTCCCATAACCGGAATAAATCTTTGCGCTTTTAGCAGGCTGCTTTTGTTTTTATGTAATTCCGAAACTATCTTTAGTTTAGCTTCTTTTAGCAGCATCTTGAAGTTTCTTCTATCGTTTAATACGCCAAGCCCTACTAATAATTTGTTTGCTTTTGAAGAGATTCTATTTATATTTTCCGTGTTATTTGAGAGATTGATATAAAGCTGCAAAACCCTATCGTTGTTTTTTAGTTCTTCTTTGTAGTAATTAACTCTTTTTTGGATTTCCGGCGCATTTAAGTTTTTGCTTTTTGTTGATAGATGTGACAAATAATACAAAGCTTCTATTTCAAGCGGTAGAGCGTATTTGGTGTTGGCACCATCAACTAGATGGTTTTTGACATC
>JAUPLZ010000131.1 GCA_030836705.1 Campylobacterota bacterium | reverse complement strand
ATCGCAAGAGGCAAATCGTTTTGCGAAAAGTCTAACCCAAAAGGGGTTTGTTGCACCGATGATGTTAAAGCATTCGTAGAGTCACATGGTCGGACTGGGGGTGAATGTAGACCGGCTGGTAGAACAAACAAGCTTATAAGTGTTATGGCTAAACCTTTTTAAAGTGCAACTCTAGCTTATGCCCTGATGCGCGGGCATACTCCATGAGCGTAGAGAGTTTAGGGGATGAAGTATAATTATGACTCTCTAATCTTGATATGTTGCTCTTGCTAGTATGAAGTGCAGCGGCTATCTCTTCTTGTGTCAAACCTGCTGCCTTTCTCATAGAGATAATCATATCTATTATTTTATATCTCTCTTCTAATAAGTCGTACTCTTTTTTTACATTTTCATTAGAAAGTGCTTTTGATTTAAAATCTTTAAATGACGGTCTAGTTTCCATTTTCAAGCTCCTTTTTTCTTTTTAGTGCTATTTCTATATCTTTTTTGGGTGTCTTTTGAGTTTTTTTAACAAATGAGTGAAACGAAAGAGGAATTTTTAGGATAATTGGTGTTGGGCGTATGGAGTATAGAAAATCTCTCTACAAAAAAGTAAGAACTCAATGGATTTTATTTTTATTCAACAATCCTAGCTCTTTTATCTGTTCGATTAATACTTCAAGGTCATTTTTTTCGAGTGTGAAAATTTGGTCATTTACTACAAGTTCGAAGCTTTCACTCCCGACTTGAGTCAAGTAAATATCTTTTACTTTATTTAGCTCTCTCTCTTTTTTGGCAACAACTTCACTTAATCTTTGAAGCTCGCTTAAGACACTTTCAAGTTCTAAACCTATACTTTGATTCATACCTATGCTTTAAAAATATATTTGGGGATTATTGTAGCATATTTAATAAAAACGACGGCTTGGTTTGTGATGGTATAATTGCGAAAAAATAAGAGAGTTATTTAATGAAATATGATGTTATTGTAGTCGGCGGCGGGCATGCCGGCATAGAGGCTTCTTTGTCGTCGGCTAGAATGGGACAAAATACGCTTTTAATAACAATGCTGGTATCTCAAATAGGTGCGGCTAGCTGTAATCCTGCCGTAGGAGGGCTTGCAAAAGGTCATCTTGTAAAAGAGCTTGACGCTCTCGGCGGAAACATGGGATTGCTTACTGATAAGGCGGGTATTCAGTTTAGGATTTTAAATGCTTCAAAAGGTTCAGCAGTAAGAGGCACAAGAGCGCAAATAGATATGGATAGATATGCCATGAGCGCTAGAGATTTGTGTCTAAAGACAAAAAATCTTAGCGTCTCTCAAGAGATTGTCGAAGAGCTTATAATGGATGGCGATAGCGTAATCGGCGTGGTTACGAATCTGATGAATAGGTATGAATCAAAAAGCGTGATTATAACCTCAGGGACATTTTTAAAAGGGCTTGTTCATGTCGGTGAAGTTAAGTTAAATGCAGGAAGAATAAATGAATTCCCGTCTGTTAAATTGGCAGAGCAAATAAGGGCATTAGGGCTTGATATAGGGCGGCTAAAAACAGGTACTTGCGCTAGGATAGAAGGGGCTAGCATAGATTTTTCTAAGATGGACTATCAAGAGCTAGAAACCCCCATGCCTTTTAGTTTTAGAACTGATAAGAATACATTTAATCCTAAACAACTTCCTTGTTATGTAACCTATACGAATGAAAAAACACATGAAATCATAGAGTCAAATTTCTATAGAGCGCCTATGTTTACCGGTCAAATTGAAGGAATTGGTCCTAGATATTGCCCAAGCATAGAGGATAAAATCAATAGATTTAAAGAGAGACATAGGCATCAGCTTTTTGTGGAGCCGCAAACACTGGAAGCAAATGAGTATTACATAAACGGTCTAAGTACTTCACTGCCAACAGATGTGCAAGAGAAGATGATTCACTCTATAGCCGGTCTTGAAAATGCAAAAATAGTTAGATACGGATATGCGATAGAGTATGATTATATCCAGCCGACAGAACTAAAGCATACTTTGGAGACCAAAAAAATAAAAAACCTATATTTTGCAGGTCAGGTAAATGGCACTACCGGTTATGAAGAGGCGGCAGCGCAAGGGCTAATGGCAGGAATAAATGCAAGTTTAAAAAATATGCAAAAAGAGCCGTTTATTTTAAGAAGAGATGAGGCTTATATAGGTGTTTTGATTGATGATCTTGTTACAAAAGGTACCAAAGAGCCGTATAGAATGTTCACTTCAAGAGCTGAATTTAGACTTCTTTTAAGAGAGGATAATGCGGACATAAGGCTTAGCGAATACGGATATGAATTTGGTTTGATTGAAGAGGATTTTATAAATAAAGTTAGAACTAGAAAAAGCCAAATTGATGACGGAGTTAGATATCTACAAGAGAATTTTTTGACCAACTCAAAAGAAAACATAGAAATTTTGGCGAAGTTGGATGAGGATAAGATTGTAGAAAAAACAGCTCTTGTAAATATTGTCGCAAGACACACTTTTGATGAAGAAAAGCTTTTAAAACTTATTCCGCAGTTTAATAGCTATTGCGATGAAGTTGTTACGCAAATACTCACTGAAGCAAAATATTCGCACTATGTAAAAAAACAACAAAAACAGATAGAAAAAATGCGTCAAATGCAGGCTGTGAGAATCTCGGATAATTTTGTTTACAAAAATTTACCAGGGCTTGGTAATGAAGCTATCGAAAAGCTTGAAAAAGTAAGACCTCAAACGCTTTTTGATGCTAGCAATATAAGTGGAATTACTCCAGCAGCTATAGATATTATTTATATTTACCTAAGACAAAAATGAGGTATTATAAGCAAAGTTAATTCAGCTTTTTAGTGGTATTATCACTGCGAGTTATTTTGTGGCTTAAATTTATTAGTCCAAGAAAGGGGATATTTGATGAGTGATTGTAAGTGTAATCGCAGAGCATTTATAAAAGGTGCTGGAGCGGCACTTGGTGTAACTGCTGCTGTTGGAGCTGGTTTTGCCACTTATGCCATGAAAAAGACATGGGATCCGCTGCCTAGCGTTGTGGCTGCTGGAGTAACAGAGGTTGATGTTAGCGGCATGAAAGATGGGCAGTTGGCTCAAGTGGAGTTTAGAGGTAAGCCTGTTTTTGTACTCAAAAAAACAGCTGATATGCAAAAAAATGACAAAAGAGACATAGTGATTGGCGATGCTAGATTTACCGTCGTTATAGCTATTTGTACGCATTTGGGTTGTATTCCGGCATACAATGACGGTGAAAAGAAATTTTTGTGTGCTTGTCATGGCGGCGTATTTGATGAAAATGGCGTAAATACATTTGGACCGCCTCCTACACCTATGCAGATTCCGGCATTTAGAATAGACGGACAGAAAATTGTTTTAGGCGAAGAGGGTCCGGAGTACAAAAAAATGACAGCATTGGCATAAGGGGCTATCTATGGCGATTAAAAAAAGTGAAAATTTAGCAGACTGGTTTGATCAGCGTTTGGGCATAAAAGCCTTGACAAAAGTTTTGATGACTGAGTATTGGGTTCCGAAGAATATCAATTTCTTGTGGAGTTTTGGTTTGGTTTTGGCAACGCTATTTACCTTGCTTGTCATTTCGGGAATATTTTTATTAATGTACTATAAGCCGGATACGGCACTTGCGTTTGACAGTGTGAATTACACAATTATGCAAGAGGTTGAGTATGGTTGGCTTTTTAGACATATACACGCGGTTGCGGCATCAGTTGTTTTTCTTGTAATTTATATTCATATGTTTACGGCAATCTACTATGGTTCGTTTAAGAGCGGTCGTGAAATGATATGGATTTCGGGTATGGTTATATTTGTAGCGTTTTCTGCCGAGGGCTTTAGCGGTTATATGCTTCCTTGGGGTCAAATGAGCTATTGGGCGGCGCAAGTTATTACCAATCTTTTCGGTGCGATTCCTGTTATCGGACCTGATCTTGTAGTTTGGATAAGAGGAGATTATGTAGTTTCTGATGCTACCTTGACTAGATTTTTTGCTCTTCATGTACTTGTTATTCCTCTTGTTATTATGGGCGCTATCGGTTTACATATGTATGCACTTAGAATGCCGCATGTTAACAACCAAGAGGGTGAAGATATAGATTTTGAAGCTGAAGCTAGAAAGTTCAAAGCAGGCGATAAAAAAAGATCAAAAGTCATGCCTTTTTGGCCGACTTTTATGGCTGAGGATCTATTTGTAGTTTCTGGATTTTTGATATTTTTCTTCTATTTAGTTTTCTATCATTATGGTTTTGCTATGGATGCTATAAACTTCCTTCCTGCGGATACTATGAAAACACCGCCGCATATTTATCCTGAGTGGTATTTCTTGTGGAGTTATGAAGTTTTAAGAGGGTTTTTCTTTAGTATGGATCTTGGTCTTATTGCGTTTGCTATAGCAAATGGTATTTTCTTCTTAATGCCGTGGCTTGATAGAAATCCGGCAGTTGGACCGGCTCATAAGAGACCATATTTTAAATATTGGTTCTGGATTTTGATAGTTGACTTAATTGGTCTTACTGTTTATGGAAAGCTTCCACCAACTGGTGCTAATGCTTATATCGGATTTTTTCTTTCAGTGACATTCTTGTTGCTATTTGTGATACTGCCGATAATTTCAAAAATGGAAAAAGGAAAAAAATAATGAGAGAGTTGAAGATATTAATAATACTTATTTTTTTCACCGGCTTGACTTATTACGGTATCGAGCCGTATGCGCACCATGTTATGCATCCTGCCGTTGCTGAGCCTGACTATGCTTTTAGCGATTTAGAAAACTTTGATGCCAAGGGTGACGCGGCAAACGGTAAAAAATCATTTGCTGCAAATTGCCAAGGATGTCACTCTTTGTCGTCAGATAGCATTCTTCCTCCTATGAGTCATGCCGAGTTGGTATCTGCTTATGGAGTTTATCCGCCGGATCTTTCAACAGCAGGTGATTTGTATGATCCAAAATTTTTGGCAAATTTTATAAAAAATCCTGCCAATGCTTCTTTTGAATCTACATATAAAATGCATAAGCAAGAGCAAGTAGCTAAAGCAAAAGCATCTGCAAGTGCCGAGGAGCAAGAGGCGCTTCAAAAAAGTTTTGAAAAAGAAGTAGCAGCATTTGAAGCAAAAAATAAAATCAGCATGCCTAGCTTTAGCTATCTTCCAGACCAAGAGATAGCGGATATTATTGCGTATCTCCAAGAGGTAAAAAAGGAGACTACGCCAAAAGAGGCTGCCGTTCAAGCTTGCGGAAGATGTCATAGTGTCAAATATGCAGGTATCGTAGAAAATAGTTCAAGAGATCAGTTGATAACTTATCTTGGTTCATTTCCGCCTGATTTATCGCAAATGATTAAATCAAAAGGCGAAGATTATCTTCATAAGTTTATCAATGACCCGCAAAAAACACTTCCGGGAACTGGTATGCAGAGAGTCGGTCTTACTAAAGATGCTCAAGATAAGGTTGTAAAATACCTAGAAAATGTAGGCGATTCTAAAAAGAGCGAAAGAGAAGAGCTTGGAGCTTATGTGATTGGCTTTTTTGTGATTCTTACATTTTTTGCTTACTTATTTAAAGTGAATGCTTTTAAGGAAGTTCACTAATCTATCTTAAAGAGAAGGGTTGCTTAAGCCCTTCTCTTTCCAATATCGATTCAATTTTTGTGCCCTTTTTGTAATTTTTCATAACTAAAATATATCAAAAACTTTACAAAAGGTGCTTGATGTCTAAAATCAGTTGTGAAGATGTAGTATCAAAGATTGACTACGCTTTTCAGCCAATCGTTAATATAAATAGCGGAAGGGTTGTGGCATATGAAGCCTTGCTTAGGGATTATAAAAATGCCGGCTTTTCATCTATTGAAGATTTTTTTAATGCAGCATATGACGCAAAAATACTCTACAAGCTAGATCTTCTTCTTAGAGAAAAAGCAATAAAAAAATTCATTGATGCCCCATTTGATAAGAATGCAAAAATTTTTTATAACATAGACAACAGAATCATAGAAATGGATGACTATAAAACAGGCGCTACCTCCGAGATACTTGATAGATTAGGAGTGAAAAAGAGCATTATCGCATTTGAAATATCGGAAAAATTTGAGTTCAAGTCTTTTTTAAAAGCGCAGGAAGTTTTTAATCTATATCAACAGCAAGGTTATCAAATAGCCATTGATGATTTTGGAACCGGTTTTTCGGGCTTGAAACTTCTTTATCATGCTGAGCCAAACTATCTTAAGATTGATAGGTTTTTTATACAAGATATATGTACCGATAGAAAGAAAAAGCTTTTTATTTCCAATATCATTACCATCTCCCATACGATTGGAGCTATTGTGATTGCCGAAGGAGTTGAGACAAAAGAGGAGTTTTTTGTTTGCAAGGAGATAGGGTGTGATTGCGTTCAAGGGTATTTTGTCGAACCGCCGCAAACCGATGTTTTGAAATTGAGGCTAAAATACTCTGAAGTAAAAGAGCTTTCGATACAGGATAAAAGAAGCAAAATAGAAAAAAACAGCATAAAAAAATATGTAAAAAATGTAAAAACGGTCTCTCTTAACTCAAAAATGAGCGCAATTTTTGAGATTTTTAAAAATAGCCAAAATTCATATCTTGTGGTTGTAGATGAGATAAATAGACCAATCGGGATTTTAAAAGAAAAAAAACTTAGAAAATACATATATAACCCTTTTGGTAGTACGCTTTTAACTAATAAGAGGTTGAGTGAGAAAAAAGATGATTTTTTGACAAAATGCGGCAGTGTGGAGATATACAGCAATATATCAAAAATACTCAAAGCATTTTCATACAATAATGAAGCCGAAGGGGTTATAGTTACAAAAAATTTTGAATATTACGGCTTTATTGATGCAAAAAATATACTGCATTATCTAAATAATAAAAATATAGCCGATGCAAGAAATCAAAACCCGCTTTCCGGATTGCCGGGTAATAAAAAAGTCGAGGAGTTTATAAGGGAAAGATTGGAAAATAAAGGTTCGTCTTCGCTCTTTACATATTTTGATTTTGATAATTTTAAGCCGTTTAATGATTTGTATGGATTTAGAAACGGCGATAGAGCTATATTGCTTTTTGCGGATATTATGAGAAAAAAATTCAAAAACAAAAACTATTTTATAGGGCATATCGGCGGTGATGATTTTTTTATGGGTTGCGAAATCAACGATGAGTGCTTATTTGAAGATGTATATTCCGATATATCAAAAACAATCAGCTCCTTTTCAAAAGATATTGAGAGTTTTTATAGCTATGAAGATATTCAAAGAGGATATTATGTCTCAAAAAATCGAGACGGTGTTAGTCAAAAGTTCTCTTTTATGACTGTTTCTGCCGCAACAATATGTTTAAATAGAACCACAAAAAACTCCTATTTGCCGGATAATGAGCTATCTTACCTATTGGCGAATATGAAAAAAATAGCCAAGAATGATATTTCGCATATGACATACGCCTCTATTGCCTAATTCTTTAATTTTGTTTAAATTAAGCAAATTTTTATGTTATACTGTCAAAAAAGTTTTTTTAAAGGAGATGCAATCAAATGAGAATATTGATAGTAGAAGATGAAACCACTCTTAATAGAACGCTTTCGGAAGGTTTAAGAGAGCTTGGATATCAGACTGACGAAGCGGAAAATATAAAGGATGCACAATATTTTATCGGGATTAGAAATTATGATCTTGTGCTCCTAGATTGGATATTGCCTGATGGCGAAGGGCTTGATTTGGTAAAAGAGGTTAAAAACAAATCGCAAAGAACGGCGGTTGTTATGATTTCGGCAAGAGATGATAAAGAGAGTGAAGTTGCTGCATTTAAACAAGGCGTAGATGAATATATCGTAAAGCCTTTTGAGTTTGATGTATTGGTGGCTAGAATAGAATCAAGACTAAGATTTGGCGGAACCAACCTAATAGAGCTTGGGGATCTTGTAATCGAGCCGGATGAAGAGAAGATATTTTATAAAGGCAAAGAAATAGAGCTAAAGGGCAAGCCTTTTGAAGTGCTTT
>JAUPLZ010000130.1 GCA_030836705.1 Campylobacterota bacterium | reverse complement strand
GAGTTTAAATATTTTAGTAACAATGAAGCTCTCAAAGCTATTGGGCTTGGAGAAAATATTAAAAAAGCACAGCAATTGCAAGACCCAGTAAATATGAAAGTAAAAGAACAAACGGGGTTTTCTTTGGATGTACTAGAAGAAGCAAAACAAGAAGGCATAACAGAGAATGAGCTTCGTGATTATATTGAAAAAAAAAGATTGAAAAAAATTGAAATGAAAGAGAAAAAGCATGCCAAAAGTCTTTCTGAAAGCTTGAATGAAACAAAAGGAAATGGAAATTCAAAAGAGTTTGCAAATCACAATTCATCAGCTAATATTATTATAGATGACGATGAATTTGACAAAAATATAAAAGATGAACGGGATAATAATAATGAAAAATTTCATAATAAAACCGTTAATGCAAAAAAGCAAAAAGATGGAAAAATAAAAGATTTAAAAGATACATTATATAAACAATATTCAGGACATTGTCAAATATGTGGGGATACATTTCAATATAATGGTAAAAATTATTTTGAAATTAGCTCACTAAATAAAGGTGAAAATCGTGATGTCAATGTTAAAGGCAATACGCTATGTTTATGTCCAAAACATTGGACACTATTTGAATTAAATTTAAAAGAATTGATTTTTTGGGATGAAATAAAAGATAAAGAGGAGTTTACTGAAGATGATTTTGAAAGAGCATTTGGTCCTAGATGTGATCTTTTTACACCCGAAGAAGTAAAAGAAGCATTTTGTAACATAAACGAAGAAGATAATTTTTCTTTAGATGATTTGCGATTTTTACCAATAAAATTATTTGGAAAAACTGAATATATAAAGGTAACTAAAGAACATGAAAAATATATTATAAATGAATTAAATCGTAATCATAAGAGAGTAGAAAAGAACTAGAAATAGAGTTACACATTTCCGTGCATTTTCTTATAAATTTTACAACCCATACAAGAGGCAAAACAAAAAGTCTTAAAACAGGATAAAGCAATATGAACAACATTGTAGCCGACAACCAAACTATCCAAAACAAAATCTTTACTCTTAGAGATTTACAAGTAATGCTCGATGCAGATTTGGCGGAGCTTTATGGTGTGGTGTCAACGGCATAGAAGCTTGAGACATCCTTGCCTCAATAAAATCACTTGTCAACCACATTTTGAGCTTGATGGATTTAATTTGGTATAATTAGCTTAGATTATACAAATCGAGGTTGGTAATGATTATAAATATAAAAATTCAAGATAATAGCGTTGCTGAGAGAATTTTTTGGATGCTACAGCATTTTAAAAATGACGGTGTTGTGATTGAGAGATTAGACTCTGATGATATAAATGTCGAAACAAGCATTAAAACATCGCTGATGGAATTACAGCAAGTAAAAAACGGTACCCTTAAGCCTCAACTAGCAAGAGATTTTTTAAATGATTTATAATGTCTTTGCTCTTGATGAGTTTAAGAAAAACACTAAAAAACTTTCCAAAAGATACAAAAAAATTAAACTTGATCTCTTAGAGTTAGTAAATCAACTAGAACTAGACCCTTATATAGGCACACATCTATTTAATAACTGCTATAAAATAAGAATTCCAAACTCAAGCGTACCTACAGGTAAAAGCGGCGGTTTTAGGGTTATAACATACTTTATAAACGAAACAGGCAATGTTTATCTTTTAACAATCTACTCGAAATCAGACCAAGAAAATATACCAGACTCTAAAATAGTTGATTTGATAAAGTCCGTAGAAAACGAATTTAAAAATTAAATAGCTTATGTATATAAATTTGTCAATTTCTCTCTGCTTAATATAATGCAGATTTTATTGAAATAAATATCTATTATATACATTTTGCTATAATAAGATGAATGTAGTTATAAAGGGTTTTTTTGATGCCAACTATCAGCATGTTTTATGGGATAATTATTAGAATGTATTGCTCTCCAAATGAACATAATCCGCCACATATTCATGTTTACTATAGTGAATACACTGCAATCTTAGACTTAAATAGTTGCGAATTGAGCGATGGCAAATTACCAAACAAACAAAAAAAGCTAGTTGAGGCTTGGGCAGAATTGCATAAAGATGAGTTGATGGCAGATTGGAATTTAGCTCAAAATGGTGAATTGCCATTTTCTATAGAACCTTTAAAATAAGGAAAAACAATGTATTTAGCAATTAAATCAGTTGAACCACAAAATGATTATAAACTTCTTTTGACTTTTGAAAATAGTGAAAAAAGGGTTTTTGATGTATCTGAGTATCTACATATCGGCAAATTTACAGAACTAAAAGATAAATCTATTTTCAACAGTGTAAGGGTAAGTTTTGATTCTATAGAGTGGTCAAATCATTTGGATTTAGACCCTGAAATACTTTATGAAAAATCAATAAGAGTTTAAAAAAAGGTGTTAGCAAAACAAGTTGTCAAACAAAATCTTTACTCTTAGAGATTTACAAGTAATGCTCGATGCAGATTTGGCAGAGCTTTATGGTGTGGAGACAAAACAACTTAACAAAGCCGTGAATAGAAATTTGGATAGATTTCCCCAAAGTTTTAGATTTCAGTTAACACAACAAGAGTTTGACAACTTGAGGTTCCAAAATGGAACCTCAAGTGAACATGGCGGTAGAAGATATTTACCCTTTGTATTTACAGAACAACGACTACCCATCCATGATGAAAATTTCAACAAAATATTTAACGCCATAGAAGACAAAAGTATAAAACCAGAGCAGGGTATTTTTCCTCATTCCCATCATTCTGATGGGAATGCATACATGAGTTTATATGGTTGCAATATGCATTCCAACGCTGGAGCATTCCAACGAGAGAAAAATTCGACTTTTAAATAAAGGAAAAAAATGAG
>JAUPLZ010000015.1 GCA_030836705.1 Campylobacterota bacterium | reverse complement strand
CTAAAATAACTGCAAAAAAAGAAATGCTAATTTTTTTCATAAAACCCCCTATTTTTTGTTTTTTTGAAGACACTCTTTTTTTTGAAAAACATGCTCGGTTATCCACCCTTTAACAAAACTTGATATGTCGCCCAATGATATTTTTTTGTTACTTTTTAAATCATTTTGAAACTCTAGTATTTTTTTATTAAAAATATCAAGACTTTTTTTAAAGCTTTCATATTCCAAACAGCCGTTTTTTTTCAAAAGCTCCTCTTCTTCCATAAAATGAAACTTTGAGTAATTTATAAAAAAATAAAAGGCATCTTGAACAGAGTCGCCATCTGTGTTTTTCTCAATCATATAAAAAAGAATATTTGCCATATCAAAAAGTTTTTGATGCTGAGCGTCTATTTTGTTAACATAGCTACAATACTCATCTTTCCATTTTAAAACAGGCTTTATATTCATCTTAAAACCAAACAGCATGCTTTTTCTTTTTTCATATGTTTCAAAAAGCTTCCAGTGAACAATCGGAATATCTCTTAAAAGCTTTCCGGATATCACATACAATACAGTCGGCTCTAGTGTTTTTACCCTAAAAATAGACGGGGTATCAAAAACAGAGGTCTCTTCTCCGAAAAAATCCCCCTTTGAAAGCACCTCTTTGCAATCAGGAGAGACAAATCTCTCAACCGCTCCGCTTTCTATTAGATATAGACTATTATTTTCCTCTCTTGTTATTGTTTCATTTTTTGAGATGGCTATAATCTTCATATTTTGAGCAATTTTATTTAAAACGGCATGGGATATCGAATCGCCAAAAAGCCATGTTTTTTGCAAAAATTCTCTAACGCCTTGAAGTTTTTTAATGCTTGAAAAAAGATTATTTTGCTTAATAAAATTCAAATAAAGTCCAACCGGTATATTTAAAACTTGAACAGAGTTTGCCGCTCTAAATGTGTAGCCTATATTTTTTTTCAAAGTTGCCATATCTTCACCGATAAGAGCGCCGGAAGAGAGAATGTTGTAAACCGAATTGTTTGAATTTATCATCTCGACATTGCCGGTTAAGACAAGATATACGCTTTTATTCTCCTCTCCTTCTTTTAAAAGAATAGTTTCTGAATTAAACATCAATATTTGATTATTTATTAGAGTTCTTAGTTTATACGACTCTATGTTTGGAAAATAGGTTTGAAGAAAATAATAAGCGCTTCTTCTGGCATAATCTTGATAATCGGGAATCATAACATCGATAAGACCAAAAGAAGCACCGGAACCTATCTCTTTTTGAGAATTATTAAGCTCGTTTGAACTATGCGCTAGTATTAACTTTTGCGATTTGTCATTTTTAAAATCATTAGCATCTCCGTGTATAAGACCGCCGCCTATATCTATCTTTTTTAAATCTGTTTTAGTTAGATACGCCTCTTTTGTTTTTTTATAAAACTCCTCAGAAATACCTATATCATCTTCATTTTGCTTTATCATGTTTTTTAACACTTCAAGCGAAATAATATCCGCAAAATGAGCATAGCTTCTATACCCATCCTCCCATAAAGTTCTAAAAATAAAGATATTTGTCTCAACCGGATGTGGGGATAAAATCGGCTTAACCTCAAGCCCTTCTATATTGCTCCAGTTATCAAATTCAAGATCTATAATATTAAAATAGTTTTCTATACTGTCCTCTTCAAAAGATAGCAAAGCTGATAGTTTTTTTGCAACAGAAGTTCTTACAAGCTTTGTTGCGTAATATTTTATTTTGTGATCCGAACGCATAAGAGTCGTAAGTCCTGCGAAGTGATCATCGTGAGAGTGGGTATGAAAAACTCCTTCTATCTCATTGACTCCAATTCCTAAAGCATTTAACGAAGCCAATATATTTGGACCGGCGTCTATTAGATAGATTCTTCCTTGATACATCAATATGCTAGACATGCACGGACGATTAATATCCCACCCATCGCCCTCGCCTGAATGAATTACGGCGAAATACTCTCTTTTTACATTGTAATATGTCAATGGATACGGAGTTTGATACTCTTCGTTTTCTTTTAGACTCATGTCCACAGTCACGCTTTCGCCATCATACTCTATCTCATATTGATTGAGTTTAACTCTTTTTATAAAAACCTTATTTTTAATCTCTATTTTTTCGTCTTTTATATTTATCGTATTAATCAGTTCTTTTGTATCTTTTATCTTTCCGAAGGCAAACTTTAATTTCATCTGCATAATCTCTTTTGCCTGCTTGGCATCAAGTCCGGCTTCTATTAGCTCATCCTCGCTAACAAGACCGTAATTGCCCCTATAAATGTACTTTAGCTGTGCATTTAACTGCTCTTTTATACCCATTAAAATCGGTTTTTCGCCGGTATTATTCGGATGGTTTGGTATGATAAGCCCTTGCCTATAAAGCATTTGAAGGATTGGAAATTCGGCTAAGTTTGTAAAGCTTCCGTTTTGAATCATTACATCAGAAAGCAGTATCGCATTTGGACCTGTTTCGTAAACTTTGCCGTTAAATTCTTTTGTAACTATAAGCCCTCTCTTCATCAGATGCTTTACGCTATCAGCAGGACACCCGCACTGAATATAAAGCTCCGCTTCTGGAATTTCAACCCAACTTATACCCTTTGATACTTGTATTTTGGTTATTTTTGGCATGCCAAACCTCTTTGTATAAAAAACACGAAAACTCTAGCCTTAGAATATCTTATAAACATTAAACTGATTCTTAAACCAAATTTAAATGTGTTTTAATTAATGTGTTTTAATTGTGGTAAAATACGACTTACTTTCAAAAAAACAAGGAGTTAGATTGATGAAAAAAATAGCACTTGTGCTAGCGGCGATAGTATATAACGCTACGGCTTCCAGTACCGTAGAAGATGATTTTTTGAACACTCTTGAAACGGTAAACAAAGAAGTTCATGAAAAAAAACTAAATATAGATCACACTCCTTCTACAATATCTGTTTTAAGATACGAGGATTTGGCACTGATTGGTGTTAAAAATTTGCAAGAGGCGCTTTCTCTTATTCCCGGTGTTGAAACAACTATTAATAACATAGGATGGGGAGAGGTTGTAATAAGGGGTGTTAGAAACTCTAACTCATACGGCTTTGATAAAGTAAAAATTCTCATAGACGGCGTAAGCGTAACTACCGCTTTGTATGGTTCTGTTTATTATTATCTTGATTTTCCTATAGATTTGAT
>JAUPLZ010000129.1 GCA_030836705.1 Campylobacterota bacterium | reverse complement strand
GTTTGGAGAACAAATAAATTTGGGTTTGAAGCGCCAACAGATATGTGGATAGATAGCTATAAGAATGAGATGATTGCTACGATAAAAAGCTCTAAAATAATAAATCAAACAATAGAGCTAAATCATAAAATATATAATAATAAAGCGCTGTTATGGAAAATGTATAATGTTGCAGTTTGGGAAAAGATTTTTAGGATTAAACTATGAAAAAAATAATCTTTCATCACCCCTTGCCGCTTGATGTTAATGCAACTTCAGCTAGTGGCATTAGACCACTAAAAATGATAAAGGCATTTGAGAGATTGGGCTATGAAGTAACACAGGTAACAGGATACGCAAAAGAGAGAAAGAAAAAAATAAACAATATCAAAAAAAGAATACAAAATGGTGAAACTTTTGATTTTCTATATTCCGAATCATCCACACAACCGACACTCTTAACCGAAAAAAATCATCTACCTAAATATCCTTTTTTGGATTTTGGATTTTTTAAATTTTGTAAAAAATATGGAATTAAAATAGGTTTGTTTTATAGAGATATTTATTGGTTGTTTTCAGAGTATGGACAAGAGCTTTCATTTTGGAAGAGAAATATTGCAAAATTTTTTTACAAATATGATCTTAAAAAATATAATGAATTAGTAGATATAGTATATGTTCCATCAATGCAAATGGCAAAATATATTCCAATTGTAAATCAAAATAAATTTAAAGCACTTCCTCCAGGGCACGATGATTATGAGTTTTTTGTTGCCAAAAATATTACAGATAAAATTGAGCTGTTATACATCGGTGGATTAGGAAGTCACTATCAAATGCACAAGCTTTTTACTGTAGTCAAAAAGTTTCCAAAAATACACTTTACACTTTGTACAAGAGAAAACGAATGGCAAAATGCAAAAAGTGAATACGAACTATCTGAAAATATTTCCATAGTACATAAAAGCGGTGATGAGTTAAAAGAGTTATATGCAAACGCAGATGTAGCTATGCTTTTTGTAAAACCGCAAGAATATTGGGAATTTGCCGCTCCTGTAAAGCTATATGAGTATATAGGAAAAGAAAAACCCATCATTGCCTCAAAAGGTACATTGGCAGGAAAATTTGTAGAAGAAAATAATATCGGATGGACTATAGAATATAAAGAAAAAGCTCTTGAAAAACTTTTTAAAAAGTTATTAGAAGAACTCGCTGAAGTGAAATTAAAACAAGAAAATATACAGCTATTAAAAATAAAACATTCTTGGGAAGCAAGAGCAAAAACAGTTGAAAAGGATTTAATTGTATGAAACTTCTGCTTTTGTCGGATCCAAACTCACCACATACCATAAAATGGGCAAAGTCTTTAGCAAAAAACCATATAGAGATAGTTATTTTTGGATTTGGCGACTTACACGTAAGTGATTATGATGGCGTTGCAAATATAAAAATCAAAACTCTCAATCAGAGCATAACTAGAATGGAGGGGTCGTTTGCAAAGCTAAAATATTTAAAAGCTTTACCTACTATAAAAAAAATCATCAATGATTTTCAGCCAGATATAGTACATGCACACTATGCAAGCAGTTATGGTCTGCTTGGTGCGTTGAGTGGATTTCATCCTTTTGTACTTTCTGTTTGGGGGAGTGATGTGTTTAGTTTTCCGCATAAATCTTTTTTACATAAAGCTATGCTCAAATTCAATCTTGAAAAGGCGGATAAAATACTCTCAACATCCAATGTAATGGCGAAAGAGACAAAGCTTTATACAAATAAAAATGTGGTAGTAACTCCATTTGGTATCGATATGGAGCAGTTTAAGCCTATAGAAGCTAAAAGTTTATTTGCTAAAGAAGATATCGTTGTTGGTACTGTTAAAACACTTGAAGATAAATACGGTATAGAATATCTCATAAAGGCTTTTAAAATACTAAGCGATAAATATCCAAATTTGCCTCTTAAGCTCTTAATAGTTGGTGGAGGAAGTTTGGAAAATAGTTTAAAAAATTTGATAAAAGAGCTAAGCTTAGAAGAAAAAACCATTTTTACCGGAAAAGTGCCTTTTGTTGATGTTCCTAAATATCATAATATGCTATCTGTATCTGTATCTGTATCTGTATCTGAAAGTGAGAGTTTTGGGGTAGCAGTCATTGAAGCTTCTGCATGTGAGAAGCCTGTAATTGTTTCTAATGTGGGAGGGCTTCCGGAGGTTGTCGAAAATCGGGTAAGTGGTTTTGTGGTGCCGCCAAGAGATCCTCAAAAGACAGCTGATGCTATAGAAAAACTTGTATTAGATAAAAATTTACAAGAAGAAATTGGAAAAAATGGAAGAGATAGAGTAAAAAAGCTGTATAACTGGGAGGATAATGTACGGCAGATGATAAAAATATATGAGGAATTAATGTGAAGTCTATAATAAATCTTAGTGTAGTGTAGTTAATATATAAATAAGTATATATTTAGTACTATATACATATATAAATTAAAAGGAAAATATCATGTTAGAATTAGGTATTTCTCAAGCACAAGCTCAGTTTACAAAGCTACTTAATCAGACTGTTTTTATAGTAGATAAAAAAGCACACCAAAAAAAGGCTGTGATAATGCCTTATGAAGAGTATGAAAAACTTCTAAAGCAGTCTATACGAAAAGAGAACTTAGAAGAGGGTTCTTTTAATAAGTTTGTAGGGATACTTGATAGCAAATTTACAACTGATGATGAAAAATATAAGGCAATCGTAAAATGAAAATATTTATAGATACCAATATTTTTCTTGATCTTATTTTGAAAAGGGAAAGTTTTCATGATGCACTTTTGGTATTTAATGCTGTAGAGAAAAATCTTTTTTCAGGAGTGATTTTGGATATAACTGTTTTAAATATTGATTATATTGCAAAAAAACAAGTCAAAGATATAAAAGAGTTTATACGACTTCTAAATGCAAATTTTAGTGTAGTTGGTGTATCGAATGAGATGATTTCAGAAGCTTTAGAGATTCAAAACAGTGATTTTGAAGATACTTTACAATATTTAAGTGCAAAAAATCTTGACTGTGATTGTATTATTACAAATGACAAGAGCTTTCATAAAGCTGATATTGAAACTTTAACAAGCAGTGAATTTGTTAAAAGGTATTTGTAGTCTATGAAAAGAGAAAGTTTTAAAACAAGGTAGAAATAGCACATGAAAATTTTAACAATACTTGGGGCAAGACCGCAGTTTATAAAAGCTGGGAGTGTTAGCCGAGAGATAGCAAATCATAAAGAAATACAAGAAGTCGTAGTTCATACTGGGCAACACTATGATGCCAATATGTCTGATATATTTTTTGAAGAGATGCAGATACCGAAGCCTGACTATTTTTTAGGCATCGGAGGAAAAAGCCACGGTGCCATGACCGGGCAAATGATAGAAAAGATTGAAGAGGTTGCACTCAAAGAAAAACCGGAC
>JAUPLZ010000128.1 GCA_030836705.1 Campylobacterota bacterium | reverse complement strand
TTCGCAGGTGGATGAAAGAGGAGCATTTGATCCAAAAGAGAGAAGGGTCTTTAGCCTAGGCGCTAAGGCTGTTTTATTTGACGGATTCAAAAGAGAGAATATCCTTGATGAAAAAGAGATGGAGTTTTTGGCATCTCAAAAAAAGAGCGATTTTTTCAAAAAATCATTAGCGCTTGATGTTTCGGAACTTTTTTTTGCTATTTTAAATACAAAAGAGGAGTTAAAAGCGAAAGAGCAAAAAGGCATTCAGCTTGAAGCGCAGGTAAATAGACTCCAAAAGTTTTATGAAGCTGGAAGCGTAACGCTCGATAGTGTTGAAAAAATAAAAGCCTCAAAAGCCATGAATGATTATGAGATTGAGATGATTTTAATGAATCTAAAATCACTTGAGTATAAATTAAAAAATATAGCCGGAGCCGAATTTCAAGAGCTTCAAAAAAGCAGTGTTTTAGAGCCGCAAATAAAAGAGTTTGAGACTAGAGACGACCTAGCGGCGATGGAGTATGATGTAAAAGCGCTTGAATACAAGGCAAAACAGGCAAATTCAGACTATTATCCGAGTGTTTTTATAGAAGATACCTACTCTTCGTTTGACTATGTAGATGCAAATCCAATGATAGATATGGTCGATAATCAGAACAAAATCACAATCGGCGCAAGCATGACACTTTTTGATTTTTTTTCAAAATCAAAAGAGAAGGAGATAGTTGAGCTTAATTCAAAAAAAGCAAAAAACAGCTATGAGTTTTATAAAAAAGAGGCAAAAGATGAGTTGAAGTTGGCAATCGAATCGCTGAATACCGCCAAGAAAAAGATAAGCGCCGCAAATTCAAGATTGATTGCCGCAAATAAAACATATGAGTTGATAAGCCAAAAATTTGGCGCAAATCTTGTCGATAATGTTACCTATCTTGACGCTTTGAGCGAAAAATATTCAGCCGAGTCGCTTTATCAACAATCACTCAATAATTACGAGTATGAAAAATTATCATATTACTTTTATGCATCAGAAGATATCAAGGAGTTTATCAAATGAAAAAAATTATATTAGTGTTGTTTGTCTGTTTTGGGACTCTTTTTGGAGAGGATATTTATGCTATTTTTGATGTAGAGGCTTCTAAAAAAGCCACACTTAGTCTCGATGCTACCGGTATTGTCGGTGAAGTCAAAGTTGATGTCGGTTCAAGAGTCGGTGAGTCTGATGTTCTTTTGGAATTAAGCAATAATGAAGAAAAACTTTCTGTTGAGCTGTCAAAAATAGCTTTGGAAAAAGCCTCATTAGCGTATGAGCAATCAAAAAAAACATTTGAAAGATACGCTTCTTTAAAAGATTTAATCGATAAAGAGCAGTATGAAAAGTACGAACTTGATAAAAATCAAAAAGAGCAGGATTTTTTAAACGCAAAGAGATCTCTTGAATTAGCCCAAGTTCGTTTGGAAAAAACAATACTAAAAGCCCCTTTTAGCGGTGTTATATCCGCAAAATACCTAGAAAAAGGCGATAGCATAGTCGGCATGCAGGCTACAAAAGCTTTTGAGATTGTTAATTTTGATGAGGTCAAACTGATAGTCTCTTTTGATGAAAAATATTGGAAAAAGGTTAAAAAAGGAACTGTTTTTAAGTATAGAGTAGACGGCGATAGCAAAGAGTACAAAGGGGAGATTTCTAAAATTTATCCGACAATAGATCCAAAAACACGCAAAATGAAAGCAGAAGTAATAGCAAAAAAACTAACTCCGGGGCTTTTTGGAGACGGCTATTTGATTATAGGAAATTAAAATGTACAAATTCGCAATCAATAGACCTATAACTACTTTAATGGGCGTTATTACGCTTCTTATTTTTGGAATGATTAGTTTTAGGAGTATGCCGGTTAGTTTGTTTCCTAGCGTTGATTTTCCTATGGTGACTATCAATACGGCGTATTACGGAGCTGATCCAAAAACAGTCGAGAGTAAAGTAACCGACATAATCGAAGAGGCGGTTTCAGGGATAGACGGAATAGACAAGCTTATTTCAACTTCAAGCGAGGGGATGAGTAGCGTAATAGTTCAATTTACGCTTGATAGAAAAATAGATGAAGCAGCAAACGATGTAAG
This sequence comes from Campylobacterota bacterium, assembly GCA_030836705.1. GTDB lineage: Bacteria > Campylobacterota > Campylobacteria > Campylobacterales > SZUA-545 > JAUPLZ01. Next base: position 6,230 of record JAUPLZ010000128.1, on the reverse strand, counting down.
AGATAAAGTCTCTGCGGCTATTTTGCCGCTTGAAGCGGAGAAGCCTCTTGTCAGCAAGCTTGATGTAGGCGGAGCGGCTGTTTTGGGACTTTTTGTAGCGTCAGAAACGAAAAGCCCAAGCGAAATCATGATGCTTGTGGATGAAAAAATCAAACCCAGAATCCAAAGAGTTCAAGGTGTCGGCGCTATCAATGTCGTCGGATATAGAGAAAGAGAGATAAAGGTCTATCCGGATCCGTTTCTTCTAAACAAACACAATCTTTCTATTGCGGAGCTTAGCAGAATTATTTCGGCGCAAAATACCAAAAAAAGCGGCGGAAAGCTAATATCAATAGACCGTGAGCTTTTGGTAAAAACCGAAGGCGATGCAAAAAGTATCGATGAGCTAAAAAATATAAAAATAAAAGATGGTGTTTTATTAAAAGACATAGCAACCGTAAAAGATGACCTAGAGGATGAAACCAGCTATAGCTCGCTAAATGGTACGCAAGGCGTTTTGATAGAGATACAAAAAATCTCAGGAAAAAATACGGTAGATATTATAAGCGGAATCAAAAAAATACTTCCAGACCTTCAAAAAGTAGCAGGTGATGAGATAAGGCTTCAACCGTTAAACGATACATCTGATTTTATTCTAGCGTCGCTTTCTAGCGTCGAGTTTGACCTTGTGTATGGTTCTATTTTGGCGATTTTAATTGTGTTTTTGTTTTTAAGAAACCTAACCGCTACTATTGTCGCCTCTTTTGCAATTCCTACTTCTATCATCGGGACTTTTGCTTTGATGGATTATTTTGGGTACGACCTTAATAAAATGACGCTTATCGGTTTGACGCTTGCTATCGGTATATTTATCGATGATGCCATCGTCGTAATAGAAAATATTTACAAAAAACTAGAGAGCGGCATGGATAGTTACGAAGCCGCGTTTTTTGGGATAAAAGAGATAGCTTTTTCTATTCTTGCGATTTCGGCTATGCTTTTGGCGGTTTTTGTGCCGGTTGCGTTTATGGGCGGAATAGTCGGGCAGTTTTTTAATTCATTTGCGCTTACGGTTGCCAGCGGCGTTATCATCTCTTATCTTGTGGCGGTTATGTTTATTCCTACAATTGCCGCTAGGGTTTTAAATGCGAAAGAGAGCAGGTTTTATAAAATCACGGAGCCTTTTTTTGAAAAAGTCGACCATGTATATACGATTATTTTGGGTGCGGCGGTTAAACATAGATTCAAAACCATAGTCGTAACTATCTTGATTCTTTTTGGCTCATTTAGTTTGGCAGGCAAAATAGGGATGGACTTCGTACCAAAAGAAGATAAGAGTGAGTTTGAGATTAATATAAAAGGAGCTGTCGGTATTTCGCTCGAAGAGATGAAAGCCAAGACGGAAAGAATGGTAGAGCTTATCCGCAAGGATCCTGTTGTGGAATATGTGAATAATAAAATAGCATACAACACTGCAAAGGATATTCATAAATCAAGAATCTATGTAAAAATCCTAGACACAAGCAAGAGAACGGTTTCTCAAGCAAAAGTTATTGATAGTTTTAGAGAGAGACTAAAAAATTTTGAAGGACTTTTTGTAACCGTTTCCGATATTCCAAACATAAGAGCCGGCGAGAGCGCTCCTTATCAGCTTATTTTGCAGGGATATTCTCTTGAAGAGTTAGAAAAAACATCTTTAGCGGTTAAAAATATGCTGCTTGAAAAAAAGGGAATAGTCGATGTTGATTTTAATTACGAAAGCGGAAAGCAGGAGCTTAGAATAGAAATCTTAAGACAAAATGCCGCAAAAGCCGGAGTTTTGGTAAAAGATATAGCGGATACTATCAATTCGGCTCTCTCAAGCGATGTTGCCATAAGCAGATATGACGAATTTGGAAGGCAATATGACATAACTTTGCGCTTGCCGGATAATTATAAGAAAAAAGTCGAGGATTTAAAAAGACTAAAAGTCAAAGCCGCAAACGGAGAATATCTCTTTTTGGACGGGCTTGTGAAATTTGAAGAGGGTACCGGACCGTCTTCTATCTATAGGCTTGATAGAATGAGGCAGATAACCGTTCTTGCAAACCTAAGCGGCATTCCTCTTGGCGATGCGGTTTCACACACTGAAGAGAATATAAAAAACATATTGCCTGATGGCGTTAGTTATAGATTTAGCGGAATGGCGGAGGAGATGAAAAAATCAAATGCGGCTTTTGGCATGGCGCTTGGAATGGCATTTTTGCTTATTTATTTGATACTCGCTGCACTTTATGAGTCCGTTATCCAGTCGTTTATTATCATGGTGGCTTTGCCGCTTAGTTTTATCGGGGTTTTAATAGCTCTTTTTAGTGCGGGAATGAGTTTTAGCCTCTTTACTATGATTGGTATTATTTTGCTTATGGGAATGGTTGGAAAAAATGCGGTTTTATTGGTGGATTTTGCAAATCAGGAGATAGAAAAAGGCAAGAGTGTTCAAGATGCGCTTGTTTTAGCAGGTGAAAAAAGACTTCGCCCGATTCTTATGACTACATTTGCTATGGTTTTTGCGATGCTGCCTCTTGCTTTTAGCAGCGGATACGGAAGCGAGAGTAATTCGCCGATGGCGACGGCTGTTATAGGCGGTCTTATATCTTCTATGCTTTTAACGCTTTTGGTGGTGCCTGCATTTTATAAGGTTTTATATCCTGTCGATGCAAAGCTAAGAAAACTCTATCAAGGCAAGGTTTTTAAGGATTGATAACTAGATTTTTTTTCTTTATCGGACTCTTTTTTTGCCGGCTTTTTGCAGAGCCGGTGCCGTTTGTCAATCCTCATCCGCTTAGCGATGCCCATATGAATCCTATTATGGACGGCAAAAATGAGAGGATTGATATTTCTTATATGCACTCATCTTTTTATGAAGATACGATGGTACAAAGAGACGGGCAAAATTATAATAGGGTTATCGATTTTGAATCAAGCGAACTCTCTATTTTGCTAAAAAAAAGATACAAAGGCTATTCAATAACTCTAAACGGAAGCGTTGTTTATAACTACGCTGGCTATCTTGATGATGCCATTATCTATGTTCATGATAGGACGGGCTCAACCGGCGGCAGATGGAGAAAGAAAAAAGAAGCGCCAAGAAACAAATATAGATTTTTTGTAAAAGACGAAAACGGAAATGAAGTCGTAAGTGCAGAAAAGGTGTGGCAAAACAAGGCGGAAGTTTTTATAGCCAAAGAGATAGGATATGATTTTTTGCTAAGAGCGGGAACTAGAGTTCCTATGAAAAAAGGAAGCTCTTTTATAAGTGCAACCGATTATGAATATTCTCTTACTCTGCAAAAAGGTTTGGAGTTTTATGATATTGAGCTATTGGCTGATATTTCCGCAGTGTGGCTATCGCAAGATAAAACAGGGCTTCCGCTAAAAGACAAAAGAACGACTTCTAATTTTTATCTAAGCTATGATGATAGTTTTTTTATACAGACAAATGTCAGCGAATCGGTATTTTTAAAAACGGGCGATAGGGTTTTAGATCAATACGGAGCGATTTATATCGTGGGATACAAAAAAAATAACTGGTTTATCGGGTTTGTTGAAGACTACACTTTATACAATAATCCCGATGTAAGCGTCATGGGCGGGATAACTTTTAAAAAAGATTAAAATCCAGTGCCAACAAATCATCTCATAATTTCATTTAATGCAATATCGGTTGTTATGTTAACCTCTTTTTTATAATCCTGATACAAGTTTAATTTGCCGCGATTTTTTTGTAGGCAGGTCAATCATTTTTTTATCTGTTATCAAAAAAAACATTGGCGCTTTTGGCATCTCTTTCCAGCTTCCAAAACTAAAACCTCCATCAGTAATAAAAACTAGTATGTCATGCCGCAGGTTATGTTCCTTGATATATTCTAGGGCTGGATAAAGATCCGTTCCGCCTGATCCTTTACGCACAAATTGGTGTTCTTTAAACTCGATTTTTGAAATATCGTGCACCATTGTGTCAACTTGGATTGCTATAAATTTATGCCTTGTTATGCGACAAATCTTTTCTATCTCAATCAATCCAGAGGCAATCTCTTGATTGGACATTGATCCGCTCACATCGATGACACAGACCAAAGCCGGCATATAAACCGATTTTTTTCCTGGAAGATCAAGCCGATTTGGAAATCTTCGGTTGACCTTTTTGTGGCTTGGTTCATAATATTTTATGGAATTGCTCATGATTTTTTTCAACTCTCTCTGCCAATGTGTTTTTGACTTTTCTTCTAGTAGCTCAAGAGCCTTTTTTGCTGGAAATGGAAGATGTCCAATACTTTTTTCACAAGCTTGCTTTATAACGGTTGATACTTTTTTTTGCATCTCTTCATCATTTTCTGATTCCGAACTTTGCCATAATTTATGGCTGTCTAATGTTTTAAAATGCTCACAGGCTTGCACTCTATTTTGGTTAGAACTTGAGCTTGCCTCATAATAATACTCGGCGTATTTCCCCCGCTCATATCCTAGTGTTTCCGGATAGATGCACCCCTTTGGCAAGTTTGGAATAAACTGGTTGATGGCGGCATCAGTCGCTAGATTCCACGCAAAGTGCGCTTTGTTTTTTTTGCGCTGAACATGGTTGAAAAGAATATGCATCGCTTCGTGAACTAGAATCGCTTTTTGTTCATTAAGAGTAAATATTTCTATTCGATTAGGATTGACCACAAGATGAAAATTGTCATTCCAATATCCTACGCCAGCAATACCGTCAAATTTGTTATCAATATTGATAATGCACTGAGCTAGAATGTGTCCATAAAAACAGTTATCTTTATCATAAGGGTCAGAAATAAGGTTGAGCAGCGCTTTATCTAGTGTAATATCAGTCATTGATTGACTCCAAAAAGGTATTTAAATTGTTGAGTGCTAGTCACTTTTGTTCCTAATATTTTCTTTAACTCTTTTCTATGCTTGACGCAACAGTTTTTGTAACAAGTGATCGCCAAGTTGAAGTCGCTACGGAGTTTTCGTTTTAGGCTATTTGAAAAATAAATAGCAAAGTGGGAAATACTTTCTGTTTGAATAACAAAATCAAAAAATTCTTCATCATTAAAAAAGTAGCTCTTAATCACAGAGGAAAATATAAAATCTATCTTTTTTTCATGTCGTTTATGAACTAGTGAACACTTGAAATATTTCAGAAAATCTATCCAATACTTCTTATCAAGTCGGGGATGATTGTTTTGGACATAGGTGAAGAAATCTGGCTCTGCATAGATATAGCGAAATACCTGTTGTTTATTTGAGATGTCAATGTGTCTCACCAAAAGCTCTATGTCGCTATGCTTAAATTGTTTTTGTTTGGAATATTCCTTGTTGTAATCTTCAATAAAGGCAGGCAGGTTTTTATCGAGCAACCGCAGGTAGCTATCCGAGCAGATTATCGAAAAAAACTCTGTTATATTTTCTAGGTTAACGGCAAAATATGAACTGGAAAGTTTAATAAAAATAAATTGCTCTGCATGATGCAATTCTGTTGGCAGCTGAGGACCTTCTAGTGTGTACGCTAGATCAAAAAACTCTTGCATGAGCTCTAGACAACGCAATGTTATATATCCTCTCATTGAAAGTTCTTTGATGAATTTTTTAAAGAGTCTGTTTTTTACTTTTTGGGAAAATTGAGAGAGCGGGCTTGTTTCAAAATGTGAACGCTGATATATTGAATAATTCATGGGAGAAATGAAGTAATTCCCGTAAAACTTCTCAGTAAAAAGAAAAAGATGTTCTGCTACCATCTTGGCCATTTCGTAGTCATCTGGATGAACATCACCGTTGAGGATGTTTTGTAGTTGAGCTATAGTGATGCTTTTATTGCTATATGACTTCATTCTTATCCTAAAACTTGATTTTATCGGCAATTTTGTCGATGATCTCTTTGCCTCCTTCAAATAGGGCGAACTTTGCAAGACGGTCTTTGGAGCTTGCTCTTACTCCCTCAAACAACGATGCCAATATTTCAAGCGGAATGCTGTCTAAAAAAACAATAAGAATCTCTCTATTTTTTTTCGCCTTGATATACTTTTCAAACAATCGTTCGGCGACCTCGCTAATCCATATTTTCGGACGCTCAGAGAGTAATTCCGATTGAATCTTTGCAACTATCTCTTTTCTTTTTAGCTCAATATGTTGCAAAATATACTCTTCAACCCTCTTTATAGTAAGAGCTTTTGAAAAGTTTTTATAATAAGTGAAAAACTGGCTGCCCACTGCTT